>DASRZL010000126.1:0-67998 GCA_035686425.1 Thermoleophilia bacterium | reverse complement strand
CTGGATGCCCTTGACGAAGCCGTTCTGCATGATGTCGGCCGGGGCGATGCCGGAGTCGAGGGCGCGCTGGGCGACCTCTTCGGCTCCGGCCCGATCGGCGCCGACGATCGTCTCGGCTGCTTCTGCGTAGATGTCTGCCATGACCTTGGACTCCTCCCGACTTTGCTCACAACTGATTACCGCGCAACTAGGTATGGCGGGTGCTGGAGACCCGGGCGATGACACCGCAAGCCGGAAGAGAGATCGAGCCGGACCATCTCCGGCCGCACGCTCTCCCGGACGCCCCTACTCAGCACGTTTGGGGAGTATATCAGCCGCTTGAATCGCGGACCACAAGCCTGCAGACCGCGCCCGAGCCCAGCAGCGCCAGGGCGGCGCCGGACGACCGGCGCGCGACCCGGCGACCCGTGCTAGCATCGGGACCGTGAGGTACCACGGCGCAGTCATCCGCCCCCCCAGTGAGGCCGACAGCCTGATCGTGCAGGTCACGTACGGCTGCTCCAACAACACCTGCGATTTCTGCGGCACCTACCTCGACAAGCCGTTCGCCGTGCGCCCCTTCGACGAGGTCGTCGAAGACGTCACTGGTCTGCCGACGAGCGTTCGCCAGCGCGTGAGGCGGGTCTTCCTCGCCGACGGCGACGCGATGGCGCTCAGCCCACGCAAGCTCGACGCGATCCTCGACCTGCTACACCGCGCCCTGCCGAACCTCGAGCGAGTGAGCAGCTACGCGAACGCCATGAATCTCCTCACGAAGTCGGTGGAGGAGCTCACGGCGCTGCGCGCGCGCGGCATCGAGCTCCTCTATCTCGGCCTCGAGTCGGGCGATGACGAGACGCTCGCGGCCATCCACAAGAGCATGACCGTCGCCCAACAGATCGAAGCATGCCGGCGAGCGTCGGACGCGGGCATCAAGCTCTCCGTCACCGCCATCCTCGGGCTCGCCGGTCGCGAGCGCTCGCTGGTCCACGCCGCGGCCACCGGAGACGCGCTCTCGGCAATCGACCCTCGTTACATCGGTCTCCTCACGCTCATGCTGACGCCGGGGACGGCGATGGAGCGCAAGGTGGCGACCAGCGAGGTCGTGCTGCCGGACTCCGTCGGGATGCTGCGCGAGCTGCGCGAGATCGTCGCGCACCTCGACGTCACGGACTGCCTCTTCCGCTGCAACCACGCCTCGAACTACCTGCCGATCGGGGGACGTCTGCCCGGCGACAAGACGGCCATCCTCGAGCAGCTGGACAGAGTGCTCGGCGCACCGGAGTCGGTGCGGCTGCGGCCGGAGAGCTGGCGCCTGCTCTAGCGCCCGCGCGGGCTCACAGGTCGTGCAGGTGCGAGCCGTACCCGCGCTTGAAGTGGGTCGAGGCGTACTTCTGCAGCTTCCACTCCGGGATGCGGCACTGCGGGCACGCCTGCGCGTACCACTTGTTGCGCAGCCAGCGGGCGGCGCGGCTCGTCTTGGAGTCGTGCACGACCATGTGCTTGTTGCAGTGCGTCACGACGATCGCGTACGAGCCGCGCTCCTCGAACTGCTTGATCCCGTGGAGGATGCCTCTCCGCGAGGGCCACAGCTTCATCTTCTCGACGAGACGGAAGAGCGGGACCTGCTTGCGGTAGTAGCGCGCCTTGTGGGGGTCGGTGGGCATCGGGGCGCACAGTCTACCATGACGGGCAGGAGCGCGCGGGGCACGCAGCGAAGGTTCTATCCCCTGCCCCCAACGACCAAAGGTGCCCGATGACCCGTCGCGTCGCAGCCGGCTTCGGCCGCCTGCTCCCGCTCCTTCTGATCGCCACGGCAGTCGTCATCGTGATCGGCGCCACCCTGGTCGCGGCCTGCGGCCGCTCATCCGGCGGCGAGTCACCGCAGCCGACCGCCTCGGCACCTGCGACGGAAGGGCCCCTGGCATCCCCGGCGGAATCTCCTTCTCCGTCGCCGTCAGCCTCGGCAGGGGAGACCACGCTCCGGGTGTACTTCCTGCGGGGAGATGAGCTCGGCGTCGCGCAGCGGTACGTCCCGCACACGGTCGCGGTCGCGGGCGCGGCGATCGAGGCGCTGCTGGAGGGACCCACATCCGCAGAGAAGGACGCCGGGCTTGCGACCGCCCTCGCGCCGGGCATCCGCCTCAACTCGCTGACCATCAGCGGCGGCGTGGCGAGAGTCGACGTGAGCTCACGCTTCTCGGACTCGGGTGGGGGGCTGGACGACGCCCACAGCCTGCTACCCGGGGCTCAGATCGTGTACACGCTCACGCAGTTCCCCACCGTACGGCGCGTGGCCATTCGCGTTGATGATCAGCCATACCCGGCTGCCGGGAGCGCGGACTCGCCGGCAACGGAATGGCGCCGGCAAGACTTCCCCGACTACGAGCCCGCCATCTTCGTGGAGATGCCCGGCGTCGGCGCGGTGATCTCGAGCCCCTTTGCGATCGCCGGCACGGCGAGCGTCTACGAGGGCTCCTTCATCGCACGGCTGGTGGACACGTCCGGTCGCCGCGTCGTGAACACGCCCGTGCAGGCATCTCTCGGCGCGCCCGGCCGCGGGCGCTTCGCCAAGGAGATCGCCTTCTCCACTTCGGCGGCGCGCGGCACTCTCATCGTCTACGAGCAGTCGATGGAGGATGGCTCCCGCCGGAACGAAGTGCGCATCCCCGTCGCCTTCGCCACGGACTGAAGGAGCCCCCAGCCGGCCGGGGCCTGCCCGACATCGCGTCGTCGACCGCGCATCCTCCCGGCGAGGAGAAGCTCTGGCGGGGAGTGCGGGAGTCACACCCGCCTACGTGGGTTTAGAGCCCACGCTGATCCTTCCGATCGACCCCCCACGCCCTGCGATTGTACACCGTGCGGGCCGCGCGCGGCCGTCAGAGCAGCGCGCGCACCGCCATGACAGCCACGCCGATCGCCAGCGGCTCGTGGATGTGACGCACGCCGAGAGCCTCTTGCGCCGCCGGCGTGAAGGCCGAGGGCAGGCCGGGGACGGCGGCGATCGCCTCCGGCCTGATGTCTGCGGCGTCGATGATGCCGGCGGCCGGCGACGCGTCGAAGATCAGGTCGCAGCTCTCCAGTCCGGTGGCCAGCTCGACGGGCTCGACCTTCAGCCCGACCTCGAGCGCTGCCGCCAAGCGCTCCTTGTCGGGCTCGACGACGAGCACCGTCGCGCCCCGGCTGACGAGTCGTCGCGCGGCGGCCCGGCCGACAGGACCCAGGCCGAGGAGCAGGACCCGGCGCTCCGGCAATCCACCCGCGGCGGCTTGCAGCGCCGTGACGTACCCATCCGCGGTCGCGGGGTCGTCGTCCACGGTGCAGCCCCCGGCCACGTTCAGGGCGATAAAGCGGTGGTCGTCGGCAAGGAAGAGGACGTCGGCGCCGGCGGCGACGCCCGCCTGGATGCCGCGCACGTCCGGCTGTGTCGTCGCCCAGGCGTCACAGCCGAGGTGCGAGAGGATCGCCACGACGCACTCGGAGAACCCGGGGATGAATCCTTGCCCCGATGACATCGGGACGGCGGCGATACGCGCGCCGCGAAGCAGGACGCACCGCGCCTCGTCGGTGGCGGTACGCAGCGCGATCCCCCGAAGGCCGAACCCCGTGACGTCCCTCAGACGGTCCTCGAACGCGTCCAGGTCCCGCGTCAGCGTAGTGACGTCGGTCTCGGTCAGTCGTGTCATCGGGGACCTCCTTCGTCGGCAGGTGATGTCTCTCCTTCAAGTATAGCTTGAAGGTTCTCGTATCGAGCCAGTGCTTCCACGGTGTCCCCGGCGCGGCGGCGCGCCTCATCGACCGTCGGGGCCGCGACGATCAACGTCGCCGCCCACTCCGGGCGCCCGGAGGCGTAGTCAGTGAGCGCCTCGTCCGCGCCGAAGAACCCCGGCACGAGGCGCAGGGGACCGGCACTCCCCATCACATGCTCGCCGAGGACTTCGAGCAGACCCCCGGAGGCGCGCACGTGCTGATAGAGGCACGCGCGCCGCGCCGCGCGATCGACGGCCGGCGGCGCCCCTGTGCGCACGGTCTCGGCCAGCAACTCGACGACGTTGAGCCCGCTCGACCAGTAGACCGCCGTCGGGGTCTGGCTGGGGAGCCGCGCGTCGATCTCGAGCAGCTTCGGCGCCGTGCCGCTCACCATCACCTCCACGTCCATGAGGCCGTTGAGGCCGAGGCCTTCCGCCACGCGCACGCTGGCCGCGTCGAAGGCATCGAGGACGCCGCCGGCGACGGCGGCATCCCAGTCGCAGGCGCCGCCGGGGCCGGCGGACGCGGGCGCTCCGCCGGCGGCCTCCCCTACCGGCGCCACCACACGCTTGCAGTCATAGGTCGCGTCGAACTCGAGGCCAGTCACCTGGAGCGGTACGGCCCTTCCGCCCCACGCCAGCACCTCGAGTGAGAGTGAGGGGCCGGCCACGTACTCTTCGGTGACCACGTCGTGCCCGGCGGCCACCAGCTCGCTCCGGGCCGCCTCCAGCTCGGCTTTGTCGTGGGCGACGACGACGCCCTCGCTCCCGCTCGCCGTGCTCGGCTTGATCACTGCGGGGAGGCCGCAGCCCGGCCAATCACCCGGGCGGGGCACATCCAGCTCGGCGAAGAGCCTCCGCGACGCCAGCTTCGACGCCGTCACGCGATAGGCGTCGAGGTCGAACAGGAACGGCACGCCCCACGCCGGGACGCGCTCGGCGAGCCACGCCAGGGTGGGCTCGTCCTCACAGGCGGGCAGCACGGCGTCACACGAGGCTACGAGGCTCCGCGTGCGCGCCTCATCCGCAGTGACGTCGGCGATCACGTGCGCATCGGTCAGCCCGGCCGCGGGAGGAGCCTCGCGCCGGTCGATGAGCACAGTCTCCCACCCGGCCTTGGCGGCGAGGTACGCGGCCTCGGTGCCCTGCAGCTTGCCGCCGACGATCAGGAGGCGCATGCGCTCACCGCGCCGCGGCGGCGCGCACCGTGCGCATGCGCTCGCGGTACTCGTCGACGCCGGCGGGACGAAGCCCCAGACGAGCGAGGTGCGGCAGGACGCCGTGTACCGTCCGGTAGCCCTCGTCGATGTCGAGCTCCGCCTGCGAGACGCCGGCGAGGCCGACCGTCGGTGGCACGATCGACGTGACCACGTTCGCCCCCGCCTCGAGCCGCCGCTCCAGGCCGGCGATACCGTCCACGTCCAGCGAAGCCGGGATGAAGCGGTCGGGCATCGCCAGCCGCATGGCGGCGATGGTGAGCAACTCGTCCGCGTCGCCCAGCGGGCGCACGTCCTCGAGGGGCGTGCCCGCCTGAGGGACGAAGGTCATGACGCGCACCTGCTCCCAGCCGGCCTCCCGCATCGCCACGATCGAGCGGGCGCGGTCGGCGGCCGAGTCGCCGATGCCGGTGAGGAGGCCGTCTTCGACGAGCAGACCGGCCCGCCGGGCCGCGTCTCTTGCAGCGCCGCGCTCCTCGAACGGCTGCCCCACGCGCAGGCGGTCGTACAGCTCCCGCGTGTGCGTCTCCTGATACAGCGCGTACCAGTCCGCCCCGGCCGCGCTGATCTGGCCCAGCGCGGCCTCCGGGAGGACACCCGGCGACACCATGACCGGCAGCCCGGCGCCGTCCGCTACGGCGGCGACGAGCTCCACCAGCGCGGCGTGGCCGGGATCGTCGTGGATGACGGGGTCCTCGCCCATGGTGAGGTCGAGCAGGACGACGCCGGACTCGGCGAGGTCGAGGCAGATCGCGACCACCTCGTCCGTGGTCTTGCGGTAGCGCGGGCTCTCTTCGTTGTCCGCGCGGTAGAAGCAGAAGGCGCACTCGTTGCGGCAGTACGTGGAGAAGTACACGAAGCCATACAGGAAGACCGCGTCGCCGGACTGCCGCGCGCGCATCTCGCGCGCGGCAGCGAACACGAGCGGCGCCTCGTCGCCTGCGCGCAGCAGCGACTCGAGGTCGCCCTCGTCCGGGACGGCGCCCTGGAGGATGCGCGAGCAGAGACCGCCGATCGAGACGCCGGGGTGGTTCACAGGACGTTCCTCCCGTTCGCTGTGGCCGCTGAAGAGTACCGAACAGCGCCGGGGCGCCGCGCCCCGGGAGTGTACCGAGGGCCGAGAGGGGCTGGCAAGCGCACCGGCGCGGTCACCGGAACTCGAGGACGTCCTCGACGGGACGGCGCGAGGACGGCCTTGGCGGCGAGGCGGGCCGGCCGATGGGGACCACCGCGACCAGAGCCGCCGGAGGCTCCACGCCAAGCAGCGCCTCGATGGCCGGCGCGGCCAGAACCGGCGCGGTCATCCAGCACGAGCCGTAGCCCATGGTGTGCGCGCCCGTGCAGAGCAGCTGCACGGCGGCGCCGATGCTCTGCAGGTCCGGACGGGCGCGCAGACGGTCGCGTTCGTCGCGAGGAGTGCCGCGTGCATCGAACAGCCGGTCGGCGACCGAGCCGTAGGGCAGGCCGACGATCGCCATCACGAGCGGCGCGCCGGCGAAGAAGGTGGAGTAGGCGCGATACGACCTGAGCTCCTTCTCCATGCCCTCGGCCTCCGGCCACGCGGCCATGACGTCGAGGGCCGCGTCCACGGCGTCCTTCATCGCCGCGCGCAGATTGGCGTCCTCCACGGCGATGAAGCGCCACATCTGCGCGTTGCCGGCGTTGGCCGCGCGGACGGCGAGGCCGACCATGGCGGCGACGTCCTCGCGCGGGACGCGCTCCGGCGCGTAGCGGCGCACGCTCGCCCGGCCGTGGACGGCGTCGGCGAGCCCCGTCAGCTCGAGCCTGGATCTGTGGCCGCGCTCTTCCATGGGTCCAGTGTACCAATGAGAACGGGGCGGGCGCTCCTCACGAGCGCCCGCCCCGTCCAGTGCTGCCCGCCCGGCGGCTCGATCCCCGGTCAGCCGCCCGAGATCGGCGGCACGATCCGAAGGACGTCGCCGTCCTTGAGCTCGGCGTCGAGGCCGCCGACAAGCTTGACGTTGCGACCGCCGACGAAGACGCCCGCGTACATGCGCCCGTCGTCGCGGTACACCCGTGAGCGGATGCTGGCCTCGACGGCGATCGCCTTGTCGAGCGCCTCGCCGGCCGTGGCGGCCTCGACCGCGACCTCCGAGAGGCCGCTCGCGGTCACCGCGCCGACGGGAAGCTTGACCGTGACCTTCGCCACGCTCAGGCCTTCGCCAGTTCCTTGTCCATCTTGTCGACCTTGAGGTCGACGGCGTACACGTACTTGTTCTGGCAGAAGGCGATGCACTGCGGCTCGCCGCCGCAGAGGTCGCACTTGAAGGCGACCTCGCGGTCGGGGTGCTCGTGGATGACGCCGGTGGGGCACACCTCGTAGCAGTCCCCGCAGTTGTTGCACTTGTCTTCCTCGACGACGAGGACGTAGCCGTCCACCGTGTCCCCGACCTTCTCCTTGCTCTCGAAGAAGCCCTTGGGGGTCACCGTGATCCTCTTGGTCACGATGGCGTCGTTCGGGCAGACCTCCTGGCACTTGGAGCAGCCGGTCTGGAGGCAGGTGTGACCCTTGATCTCGGCGGTGGTCGGATTGCACTCCGAGAAGAGGCGCGCGACCGACGGCCGGTAGGCGTTCTCGTGGTGGGCCGAGCACGCCAGCTCGCACATGTGGCACCCGGTGCACTTCTTCCTGCTGATCATCACGTGGGGCATCGGATTCCCTTCCTAGAGGCGGACGTCGACGCCGAGCTCGGCGAGTTTGTCTTCGGTGGGGACGCCGTTCTCGTCCCAGCCGCGGAGGCGGTAGTACTCCTGCGTCTTCTCAGCGAAGGCCTCCGTGCCGATTACGCGACCGGCCGACGGACCCTTCTTGTGGGGCTTGGTGAGGAGCAGCTCCGGCAGATAGTCGTCGGCCGCCGTCATGCCCTCGCGAAGGTTGAAAAGCCGGCCGAGGTTCCAGACACGCTCGCCCGCGGTGGCGAGCTCTTCTTCGGTCACCTCGCGCTTCCAGAGGTGCTTGAGCAGCTGGCTCATCTGATCGAGATCGATGGCCCAGAAGTCGCACCAGATGCCGAGGTACTTCATCGACGAGAAGTTCTGGCCGTTGATGTTGTAGGCCGCCTTGCCCTCCATCGTGTCGGCGGGTTCGTCGCCGGTGATGATCTCGTCGCCCACGGGGTAGGAGCGCATGTGGCAGCCACCCCGGTCGGAGGTCGAGTACGAGAGACTCATGCCGAAGGTGCCGCGCGGGTCGTAGCCCGGCAGCTCGAGGTTCTTGACCTCCATGGCCAGCTCCGAGACGCCGTATTTCTCGGCCAGATGCTTCGCGCCGAGAGCCAGCTCTTCGCCGACACCGGTGCGGGTCGCCATGAGCTCCGGCGCCCCGAGGTAGCCGTCGACGTCGCCGAAGCGTACGCCGAAGTCCTTGATGCCCTTCTCGGTGAGGTCCATGGCGAGGCCGAGGACGGAGCCGGTCGAGATGGTGTCCATCCCCCACTCGTCGCAGAGCTCGTTGAAGCGCACCAGGGCGGCGATGTCGCCGATGCCGCAGTTGGAGCCGCACAGGGCGATGGTCTCGTACTCGGGACCCTCCCCCTGCACCATCTCGCCGCCCTGCTCCACCCCATGGAAGTTGCGGCACGCGATGGCGCACTGGTAGCAGGCGCGCTTCTTGAGACGGATCTTCTGGAACGACTCCGAATTGATGCTGCCGGCGCCCTCGAACTCGCCCTCGGACCAGTTGCGGGTCGGCAGCGCGCCGGCGCCGTTGACGAGGTCGACGAGGATCGGCGTGCCCTCCTCGTGGACCCAGTAGTTGTCGTCGGTGAGGACGTACTCGTCGTGCATACGCCACACGTCGGCGAGGAACTCCTTGGCGTCACCGACGCTCACAGAGCCCGTGCCCCGGATGGCGACGGCCTTGAGGTTCTTGTCACCCAGCAGAGCGCCGTGGCCGCCACGTCCGGCCTTGTGATACTGGTCGGTGGAGACGCAGGCCCACGGCACCTTCTGCTCACCGGCCGGGCCGATGGAAAGCACCTTGGCGCCAGGGTCGAAATCGTCGCGCAGCGCCTGCTCGATCGCCGAGGTCTTCATGCCCCAGTACTTGGGCTGCGCCGGCCGGAACTCGACCACGTCGTCCTTGATCGTGACGACCGTCGGTTCGGGAGCGCGGCCGGAGATGATGATGATGTCGTAGCCTGCGAACTTCATCTCCGGGGCGAACGAACCGCCCACGTAGCTGTCGTTGAGGACGCCGGTCACCGGGCTCTTGCAGCCCACGATGAGCCGCGACGAGGTGCTGACGTTGGTGCCGGCGAACGGTCCGGTCACGAGGTATACGGGGTTGTCGGCAGCCCAGGGGTCGAGACCCGGCAGTATATCCTCCCACATGTAGCGCAGGAGCAGACCCTTGCCGCCGATGTACTTCTCGGCCCACTCCATGTTGAGCGGCTCGACGGCGGAGGTGCTCGCACTCAGGTCGATCCTGAGTACTTTGCCTTGGTAGAAGTCCAATGCGTCCTCCTGAAGACGTGCGACGAAATCGCCAACGCCCCGCGCGCCGGTGGAGCGAGCCCCGGCCGAGAACGCGGGAGCGGTGGGAGTACAGGCTTGGCTATTCTAGCCAACGCAGCGCGGTGCGGCAATGCCGCGAAACGCGCCGCTTGCAGGGCAAAACGGAGCCGAAACGTGCAGCCGCTTGGCCATTCTGGCACGAACGGCGACGCCACCCCGAACAGACGCGCGTGGCGGCGCTCAATCCCTGCCGGGAGCCTCCGGCAGATTCTTGATGTTCTCCGCCTGGAGCCACTTGCCGTAATTGTCGCTCATGGCGTCGAGGAGTTCCTTCATGAAGCGCGGCGACAGGTTCACGCGGCTCACGACGACGCCAGTCATCTCGTCGGGCTCCTCGCTTTCGTGATCGAGCCGCACGAAGGTGAGCGAGAACTCGTAGTCCGAGTGACTGACGTTGGCGAAGTTGGCGTACACCCCCGCCATCATCTCGGGCGTGGCATGCAGGTTGATGTGGCGTTCGTCTTCTTCCATGAGAGGCCTCCTCTCGGGCCGGCTGGGCGGCAGCCGCTCAGCGGCCGCCGCCGGGCCGGCCGTCAGCCGGCGATCCGGTCAGCGATGGCGGCGGCCATGCCGGACGTGCCGGCAGAGCCGCCGAGGTCGTAGGTCACGTCCTTGCCCTCGGAGATGACGGCGGCGATGGCGTCTTCCATCCGTCTCGCAGCCGCGTCCTCTCCGAGGTGCTCGAGCAGCAGCACTCCGGAGCGGAGCAGCGCCGTGGGGTTCACCTTGTCCTGACCGGCGTACTTGGGCGCACTGCCGTGCACGGGCTCGAACACGGCCGCGTCCGCGCCGATGTTGGCGCCGGGCGCGACGCCGAGCCCTCCGATCAGCCCGGCGCACAGGTCGCTGACGATGTCGCCGTAGAGGTTCGGGAGCACGAGCACGTCGTAGAGCTCGGGCTTCTGCACCAGCTGCATGCACATGTTGTCGACGATGCGGTCCTCGAACTCGATCTGCGGGTAGGCCTCGGCGACCTCCCGGGCGACCGCGAGGAAGAGCCCGTCGGTGCACTTCATGATGTTGGCCTTGTGCACGGCGGTGACCTTGCGGCGGCCGTGCCGGACCGCGTACTCGAAGGCGAAGCGCGCGATCCGCTCGCTACCCTTTCGGGTGATGATCTTGATGCTCTCCGCGGCGTCCTCGCCGACCATGTGCTCGATGCCGGCGTAGAGGTCCTCGGTGTTCTCGCGCACGACGACGAGGTCGATGTCGTCGAAGCGGGTGCGCACGCCCTTCATCGTCTTGGCGGGACGCAGGCAGGCGTACAGCTCGAGCTCCTTGCGCAGCGCCACGTTGACGCTGCGGAAGCCCTTGCCCACGGGCGTCGTGATGGGCCCTTTGATCGCCACCTTCGTCCGGCGGATCGAGTCGATGACGTGCTGCGGCAGCGGCGTGCCGTGCTCCTCCATCACGTCGAGGCCGGCGTCGTGGACTTCCCAGACGATGGGCACGCCGGTGGCGGCGATCACGATCTCGAGCGCGGCGGCCAGTTCCGGGCCGGTTCCGTCGCCGGGGATGAGCGTCACGGTATGAGTCATGCTTGTCCTCCCGGCAGCGCGAAGCCGCCGTGCTTCTTGACGTGGGGCACCAGGCCGCCGTCGTTCAGGATGGTCACCATCACCGGCGGCAGCGGCACGAACGGGATCACGGCGTCGGAAGTCAGGTCGCGGACCTCGCCGGCGGCCAGGTCGACCTCGAGGTCGTCGTGCTCGCCGATGCCCGACGTGTCGCACTGCAGCACCGGCAACCCGACGTTGATCGCGTTGCGGAAGAAGATGCGCGCGAAGCTCTGCGCCAGCACGGCGCCGACGCCGGCCATCTTGATGATGCGCGGCGCGTGCTCGCGGCTCGAGCCGAGACCGAAGTTGCGGCCGCCCACGACGAAGTCGCCCGGGCGCAGCTCGCCGGCGAACTCCGACCGCGCGTCCTCGAGCACGTGCTTGGCGAGCTCGGGAAGGTCCGTGCGCAGGTGAAACAGCCGGCCGGGCGCGATGTGGTCGGTGCTGATGTCGTCACCGAACAGCCAGGCCCGGCCGAGCAGGAGCTCCTCGCTCACGTCACCCACTCCTCCTCCCGGATCGCCACCGAGTTCATGGCGACTCCGGGCTCCCTGGCCCGCATCGGGTCGCGCTCGGGGATCGCGTCGACGACGTCCATGCCTTCGATGACGCGCCCGAAGACGGTGTGCTTGCCATCGAGGTGTGGCGTCGCCGTGTAGGTGATGAAGAACTGCGAACCGTTGGTTCCGGGCCCGGCGTTGGCCATCGAGAGCATGCCGGGCTCGTCGTGCTTCAGCGACGGGTGGAACTCGTCCTCGAAGCGGTAGCCGGGGCCGCCGCTGCCGCTACCGGTGGGGTCCCCGCCCTGCGCCATGAAGCCCTTGATGACGCGGTGGAACGTCACGCCGTCGTAGTAACCGTCCTGGGCGAGAAAGACGAAGTTGTTGACGGTGCGCGGGGCCTTGTCGGCGAACAGCTCGATGACGATGTCGCCGCCGTCGGTGGCGATCGTGGCGATGTAGCGCTTGCTGGGGTCGATGACCATCTGCGGGGGTCCGCTGTACTGCTTGGCCATAACGCCCTCCCTTCTAGAGTAGCTCGCGTGGATCGGTGATCTCGCCGGCCACGGCCGTCGCGGCCGCGGTGGCCGGCGAGCCCAGGTAGATGAAGGCCTCCGGATTGCCCATGCGGCCGTGGAAGTTGCGGTTGGCCGTGCTCAGACACACCTCGCCGTCGGCGAGGATGCCCTCGTGGATACCCACGCAGGCGCCGCAGCCGGGGTTGGTGACCACGGCGCCGGCCTCCCAGAAGACCTCCAGCAGGCCTTCGGCGGCCGCGGCGCGGGCGGTGGCCTGCGAGGCCGGCGTGACGATGAGGCGCGTGCCCGGCGCGCGGCGGCGGCCGCGCAGGATGCGCGCAGCCGAGCGCAGGTCGTCGAGGCGGCCGTTGGTGCACGTGCCGATGAGCACCTGGTCGACCTTCGTGCCCGCGAGTTCCGCGGCGGCGGCAGTGTTGTCCACGGTGTGCGGCCGCGCGACCGTGGGCACGACCGCGCCGGCGTCGAACTCGACGACTCGTTCGTACGCCGCGCCGGCGTCCGGGAAGAGCGCTCGCCAGCCCTCCTCGCGACCCAGCCCGGCGAGATAGGCGCGGGTCACGTCGTCGCTGGGCATGAGGCCGCACTTGGCGCCGGCCTCAACGGCCATGTTGCTGAGCGTGAAGCGGCTGTGCATGGGCATCGCGTCGATGCCGGGTCCGCCGAACTCCAGCGCCTTGTACGTGGCGCCGTCGGCGCCGAGCTCGCCGATCAGGGTGAGCATCAGGTCCTTGGCCTCGATGCCTGGCGCGAACACGCCCGAGACCTCGATGCGGTACGTCTCCGGCACGCGCAGCCACGTCTTGCCGCTGACCATGCCCACGGCGACGTCCGTGCTGCCCATGCCGGTGGCGAAGGCGCCGAGCGCGCCGGCCATGCAGGTGTGCGAGTCGGCGCCGATGACGAGGTCGCCTGGCTTCGCGAAGCTCTCGGCCACGCGCTGGTGGCACACGCCCATTTCGACGTCGCTCAGCGTCGCGCCGGAGGATGCGCAGAAGGCTCTGATCGTCTTCTGCGCATTGGCCAGCTCGCTGCGCGGCGCCGGCGCCGCGTGGTCGATGAAGAAGACGCAGGTCGGCGCCTTCACACGGGTGATGCCGAGCTCCGCGATCTGCTCGATGGCGAGCGGCCCGGTGCCGTCCTGGGCGATGGCGACGTCGACGTCGCAGACGACGATCTGACCGGGGACGACGGAGTCGAGCCCGGCGTGCGCGGCGAGCAGCTGCTCGGCAAGCGTCGCCGGGCGGAGCGGTGCCCCTTCGGCGCCCCGCTCGATAGCGTGCCTGCGGATGCTGTTCACGTCGCGGCTCCGGATTCAGAGGCGGCGGGAGCATCGGGTCCGGCCGCGTCTCTGTCCTTCCCCACGGGCACTGCGTCGCCGAGACGCCCCAGGTAGTCCTGGTAGATGTACATGAGCTCCTTGTCGAACAGGGCCCGCTTGAGCTCGACCGCCGTCTTGCGGACCAGCGCGAGCACGCCCTGGCAATCGGCCTGCGTGAGCTCCAGGCCGAACTCCTGGAACTTGCGGTAGATCGTGCGCGAGCCGGAGTGCTTGCCGACGACGATCTGGCGCTCGAGGCCCACGTCCTCGGGCGCGAAGGCCTCGTAGTTGAGCGGGTTCTTGATGACGCCGTCGGCGTGGATGCCGCTCTCGTGGGCGAACACGTTGGTGCCCACGATGCTCTTCCACGCCGGGATGGTCCGCGCGGAGGCGGCGGCGACGTACTCGCTGAGCTCGCGGAAGCGGCTCGTTTGCAGGCCGACGTCGACCTTGCCGAGGTGCTTGAGCGCCATCACGACCTCCTCGAGGGCGGCGTTCCCTGCTCGCTCGCCGAGGCCGTTGACGGTGGTGTTCACGTAGTTGGCGCCGGCCTTGATGCCGGCCAAGGCGTTGGCGGTCGCCATGCCGAAATCGTCGTGCGTGTGCATCTCGATGTCGAGCCCGCCCTCCTTCTTGAGGAACGTGATCACGTTGTACGTGTCGAAGGGGTCGAGGATGCCCAGAGTGTCGCAGAAGCGCAGGCGGTCGGCGCCCTCCTCCTTGGCCGCCCGGCAGAAGCGCAGCAGGAACTCGAGGTCGGAGCGCGAGGCGTCCTCGGCATTCACGGAGACGTACAGGTTCTGGTCCTTGGCGAAGGCGACGCACTCACGGATCTGGTCGAGCACCCACTGGCGGCTCTTCTGCAGCTTGTGCTCGATGTGGATGTCGCTGGCGGACATGCTGATCGCCACGGCGTCGACGCCGCAGTCGACAGAGTGTCGCACGTCGTCAACGACGGCGCGATTCCAGGCGAGGATCGACGTGTCGAGGCCCAGGTCGACGATCTCCCTGATCGTCGCCTTCTCGTCGCCGCCCATGGCCGGGATGCCGACCTCGATCTGATGGACGCCGACCTCGTCGAGGAGCTTGGCGATGCGGATCTTCTCGTGATTACTGAACACGACACCGGCGGTCTGCTCCCCGTCGCGGAGCGTGGTGTCGTCGATGCGGACCGCCGGCTCGGCCGGCCTGGCCCTGGCGATGACGAAGCTGGAGAGATCGCTGGTCATGGTCACCTACCTCGGTGGACGAACGTGGTCACGGGTACGGCAGGTCATGCGTCGAGGTCGCGCCGGAGAAGGTCGTTCACGACCTTGGGGTTGGCGCGCCCACCACTGGCCTTCATCACCTGGCCGACGAAGAAGCCGATGATCTGCTGCTTGCCGCCGCGGTACTGCTCGGCCTGGGCCGGGTTGGCGGCCACGACCTCGGCGACGATGGCCTCGAGCTCCGCCGAGTCGCTGATCTGACCGAGGCCGTGCTTCTCGATCATGGCTTCTGGCTCGTCGCGCTCCTCGATCATGTGCGCGAAGACCTCCTTGCCGGCGCTCGTCGAGACGGTCCCCTCCTCGACGAGCTTCACGAGCCTGGCGAGCCGCTCCGCAGTGACGTGGCCGTGGCCGGCCTCGAGGCCGGCGGCGTTGAGATGGGCGAGGTACTCGCCCATCGTCCAGTTGGCCGCCGGCTTGGCGCCGACCCCGGCCGCGACGACCTCCTCGTAGAACCCGGCGAGCGCCCCCGACGAGCCGAGCACGGTGGCATCGGCACGCGAGAGGCCGTAGACGGTCGTGAAGCGCTCCACGCGCGCCGCCGGCAACTCCGGCTGCGTCGCGCGCAGCTCCTCCACCCAGGCCGGATCGATCTCCAGAGGCACCAGGTCGGGCTCCGGGAAGTACCGGTAGTCGTGCGCCTCCTCCTTGCTGCGCAGCGGCGTCGTGGTGCCGGTGTCGGGGTCGAAGTGCAGGGTCTCGAGATCGATCGTCCCGCCGGCCTCGAGGATCTCGATCTGGCGGGGGATCTCCGCGTCCAGGGCCTGCTGCAGGTAGCGGAAGCTGTTCATGTTCTTGAGCTCGGTGCGCGTCCCGAGATCCTCGCTACCCTCCGGCCGAATGCTGATGTTGGCGTCCCAGCGGATCTGCCCCTCCTCCATGTTGCACTCGCTGACGCCCAGCTCGACGACGAGGTTGCGCAGCTGCTGGAGGAACTCGCGGGCCGCCTCCGGCGACGGGATGTCCGGCTCGGTGACGATCTCGATGAGCGGCGTGCCGCCGCGATTGAAGTCGACCATCGAATAGTCCGAGCCGGCGATGCGCCCGGTGTCGCCGCCGGCGTGGATGAGCTTGGCGGCGTCCTCCTCCATGTGCACGCGATTGATGCGGCAACGGAGGTTCTCGCCGGCCACCCAGTACTCGAACCACCCCGCAGTCGCGAGCGGCTCGTCATACTGGCTGATCTGATACGCCTTGGGCAGGTCCGGATAGAAGTAGTTCTTGCGGTGGAAGATGTTGCGCGGCTGCACGGTGCAGTGCAGCGCCAGCGCGATGCGCGCCGCGTACTCGACGGCGCGCCGGTTCACCACCGGCAGCGCGCCGGGGTGAGCCAGGCAGACCGGACAGGTGTGGGTGTTGGGGTCGTCGCCCTTGGCGACGGCGCAACCGCAGAACATCTTGGTCTGCGTGTCGAGCTCGACGTGCATCTCGAGCCCGATCACCGGCTCCCAGGCACGGAGTGATGCGCCTCCGGTACCCGGCTCGACAGCTCCCCCACGGTGGCTGTTCACTGCGCTGCCTCCTCGCCGACGCCCAGATCACCGGCGCCGGAGTCGCGGAAGGCCGGCGCCGTGTCGAAGCCGATCGTGCCCTCGAGCGCGTGCGCAGCCGAAAGGATGCGGTTCTCGCTGAAGGCCGGTCCGATGAGCTGGAAGCCCACCGGCAGACCGTCGCTGAGACCGCAGGGGATGCTGATCGCAGGCAGGCCGGCGAGGTTCACCGGGATCGTGCAGATGTCACTGACGTACATGGCGAGCGGGTCGGCGGTGCGCGAGCCGGCCTTGAAGGCGACGGTCGGCGACGTCGGCGAGGCGATCAGGTCGACGTCGCCGAAGGCGCGGTCGAAGTCGCGGCGCACCATGGTGCGCACCTTCTGGGCGCGCCCGTAGTAGGCGTCGTAGTAGCCGGCCGACAGCGCGTACGTGCCGATCATGATGCGGCGCTTGACCTCCGGGCCGAACCCCTCCCCGCGAGTACGTTCGTAGAGATCGCGCAAGTCGACCGGGTCGGCGCAGCGGTAGCCGTAGCGGACGCCGTCGAAGCGGGCGAGGTTCGCGCTCGCCTCGGCCGGGGCGATGATGTAGTACGCCGGCAGGGCGTACTCCGTGTGTGGCAGGCTGATCTCGACGCACGCGCCGCCAAGCTCCTCGACGCGCGCGAGCGTCTCGTCGAAGCGTGCCCGCACTCCGGGCTCGATGCCGGCGGCCAGGTACTCGGACGGCACGCCGACGCGCAGCCCGTCGAGCCGCTCTGCCGTCGGCAGCGCGACCGGCTCGGGCAGTTCGACGCTGGTCGAGTCCCGCAGGTCGCGCCCGGCGATGTGCTGAAGCAGCAGCGCGCAATCGTAGACGGAGCGTGTGAGCGGCCCGATCTGGTCGAGCGAGCTGGCGAAGGCGATGAGCCCGTAGCGGCTCACGGCGCCGTAGGTAGGCTTCATGCCGACGATGCCGCACAGGGCGGCCGGCTGACGGATGGAGCCGCCTGTGTCGCTGCCCAGCGCCCACAGAGTCTCACCGGCGGCCACGGCGGCGGCAGAGCCGCCGCTGCTGCCGCCCGGCACGGTGGAGAGGTCCCAGGGATTGGCCGTGACCTGGTACGACGAGTTCTCGGTGCTCGAGCCCATGGCGAACTCGTCGAGGTTGGTCTTGCCCAGCATGACCACGTGGTCCTCCCACACCTGGCGCACCGCCGTGGCCGTGTAGACCGGTTGGTAGTTGCGCAGGATCTTCGAGGCGCAGGTGGTGGTGACGCCCTCGGTGACCATGTTGTCCTTGACGGCGATGGGAAGACCCGCGAGCGGACCGCGCATCGCCTGCATCTCCCGGTCGACCTTCGTCGAGTACTTGGCGGCGTTGTCCGCGGTCACGAGGATGTAGGCGCGCACCCTGGACTCGACCGCACCGATCTGATCGAGGTAGACCTTGGCGAGTTCGGCGGAGGAGATCTCCCCGTCCACAAGCAGCCGCTTGGCGTCGCGCGCCGTGAGACGCAGTGGATCCAGCGCCGTCACGTCAGCCCATCCTCGGCACGCGGAAGCACTCGTCGGCGACGGCGGGGGCATTGCGGAGCGCCTCGTCACGCGGAAGGCTCGGACGCTCGCGGTCGGCGCGCGTGACGTTCACGACGTCGAGGACGTGCGCGGTCGGCGGCACGTCGGCCAGCTCGAGCTCGCTCATCTTGTCGATATGAGCGAGGATCCTGGCCAGCTCGCCGGTCATGCGCGCCGCCTCATCCTGTTCGATGCGGAGACGGGCGAGTTTCGCGACGTAGCGGACGTCGTCTTCGGAGATCATGTCGCGCTCCTCCTGCTGCGGGCCGCCGAAGCGGGACGGCTATCCTACTCCAGCCTCAGAAGCCCTACAAGAAAAGGGGGCCCCGCCGGCAAAGCCTCCGGCGGGACCCCCCTGCGCGCTCTCCTGGACTAGGCGACCGGCCTCACCGTAGAGGCCTGCAGGCCCTTGTCGCCCTCGGTGACCTCGAACTCGACGTGCTGGCCCTGGACGAGCGTCTTGTAGCCGTCCATGGTGATCTCGGAGTAGTGCACGAACAGGTCGTCACCATCTTCCCGCTCGATGAAGCCATACCCCTTCTCGTTGCTGAACCACTTCACGCTCCCCTGCGCCAAGACCCTTCCCTCCTACGAAGAAGCCGTGTGCTGGCCTCGCGGCCGGCGGGACCCCCCATGCGGTACCGCAAGCACGTCGCGAGCGTACAACACGGTCTGGGGCCTGTAAATGAGCCGGAGACGGCCGCGGGGAGACGACCACCGTCCCTGGGCGATCAGGGACGGCCCGCGCAGCCGCCTCAGTCGGCGGTGGAGAGCAGCGCCTTGCGGAGCATGCTCTCCCACAGCTCGAAGAGCGGTCCGAGGTCGACCCCGTCGGGGTCGAGCAGCTTCTGGACGGCGAGGCCGTCCGTCATGGCGACCATGAGTGAGGCGAAGCGGCGCAGCCGCTCTTCCCCAGCGGTGGTCGCATCGCCGAGGCCCTCCACGTAGAGGTCGCGGTACCACTCGTAGAGAGCCGCGACCCGTTCGCGCAGCTCGTCGTCAAGGACGACGTGCGGGAGGATGGCGAAGAAGTCGCGGAAGGCGGCGCGATCGTCCACGAGGCGGCGATCGCCGGCGACGAGCCCGCGGACGCGTTCGTCGCCGCCCCTCGCCGCCTGCGTCTCCACCACCGCGCTCAGGCTCTGGTCGTGACTCAGGGAATCGACCACGGCGGCGATGAAGGCCGCCTTGCTGCCGAAGTAGTACCTGACGGAATCTCGGTAGGCCCCGGCCTCCGCGGCGACGGCCTCGACGGTGAGCGCCTCGTACCCGCCGCGCGCGAGCAGACGGCGCGCGGCGGCAACCAGCTTCTGCGCCGTCGGCGACAGCTGGGCGGTCGGATCCTCTGTCAGTCTGTCGGTGCCGATCATGCTCCCCTCGTGCGCCACACCCTACCATCCCCGCGATGGCGCCCCGCCGGCGGACCGAGGACCTCGCCGAGGCAGGTAGCGGCGTGCGCTCGCGCGACAGCGCGAGGCGGTCAGTCCTCGTTCTGGTAGGCGCGCGCCTGCACTTCGTACATGCGCGCGTAGCGCCCGTCGAGCCGCATCAGCTCCGCGTGCGCGCCGCTCTCGACGATGCGCCCTTGCTCGAGGATGTGGATGCGGTCGGCGTTGCGCACCGTCGAGAAGCGATGACTGATGAGCACCACGGCGCGGCCCTTCGAGAGGGCGCGGATGTGCTCGAACGCCTGCCACTCGCTCACCGGATCGAGAGCGCTCGTCGGCTCGTCGAAGACGAGGATCTCCGCGTCGCGCACGAAGGCGCGCGCCAGTGCCACCCTCTGCCACTCGCCGATGCTCAGCTCTTCACCGTCCTCGAACCACTTGCCCAGCATCGAGTTGTAGCCGCGGCCGAGTTCGGCGATCACGGCGTCGGCGCCGGCGGCGCGCGCGGCCTCCTCGATCGCCGGATCGTCCTGCGGCCGCGCGACGTTGCCGATCCAGATGTTCTGGCGCGCCGTGAGCTGGTACTTGGCGAAGTCCTGGAAGATCACGCTGATGCCGCGTCGCAGGTCGGACACGGGCAGGTCGCGCAGGTCCACACCGTCGAGAGTCACTCGGCCGCTTTGCGGATCGTAGAGGCGGCAGAGGAGCTTGACGATGGTCGTCTTGCCCGAGCCGTTGGCGCCCACGAGCGCGGTCACCTCGCCGGGCCTGATGTGCAGGTCGACGTCGGCGAGAGCCGTCCGCTCGGTGTCCGGGTAGTTGAAGTTCACGCCCTCGAAGACGACCCCCTCCCGCATCGGCTTCGGCACCGGGCGCGGCGCCGCCGGGTCCACGACCTTGGGTCCCAGGGCCATGAACTCATGGTAGTAGGTCAGGAAGAGGTTGTCCTCGTACAACCCCGCGACCCCACCGAGCACGCTCTGCAATGCACTCAGGCCGGTGTTGAAGGCCGTGTAGTACATCATCATGGCGCCGATGGTGATGCTGCCCTGCAGGGTGCGCCAGGCGATGTAGGCGAAGGTGCCGAACACGGCCAGAGTGGCCACGGTCTGGCTGGCGAGATCCGCGAGCGAGCGCCGCGCCGTGATGCGCAGGCGCTCGCCGCGGAGCACGCCGCGCAGTTCCTTGAACCAGCCACGAAAGGTCTCGCCCAGGTCGAAGAGGCGGATCTCCTTGGCGTAGCTGCCGTCCGTGAGCAACCAGTGCAGGTACCACGAGCGGCGATCGGAGTCCGTGCGATCGGTCTCCCAACGATACAGGCGCTGCGAGTAGCGCAGCCGCACGTAGGCGCTGGGCAGGGCGGCGGCCACGATGATCAACCCGACGCTCCAGTGGATCGAGAACAGGATGCCGATCACGCCGACAAGCGTGATGCTGCTCTGGCCCACCATGACGAGATCGTTGACGATCTTGGTCGGCCGGTAGGGCGCCTCCTGCTGTGCCCGATGCAAGACGTCGTAGTACTTCGAGTTCTCGTAGTACTCGAGGTCGACGGCCATCGACTGCGAGTGGATGAGGTCCGACATATGGTCGGTGACGACCTGGCCCTGCGCCTCGCTGACCAGCGTCGAGATGGAACGCGCCAGCGCCGACGCCAGACCGATCACCCCGGCGATCACGATCAGCCACGCGACCTCCCTGAAGGCGGCGCTCTTGTCGACCGCATTGAGGCCATCGCTCACCGCGTTCACGATGAGCTGGATCATGTAGAGGCCGGCGAGCGGCAGGACGCCCTGGACGACTGCGAGCGCGATCGTCGCGACGGTCCACCCGGGCGCGATGCGCCACACGAGGCGCAGGGTGCGCCCCAGGTGCAGGACGCTGTGCACGCCGATCCTGGGGGCCTCTTCAGTCAGTCCCGACCGCCCTTCGCCCGAGGCCGTCAGGCCGCGCGCACGATGTCGCGGCGCAGCAACTCCTCGAGCAGCCCGCAGACGTCGCGGTCGATCTCTTCGCGCGAGGCGTCGTACTCTGCCGTCAGAGCTTCGACGACCTCATCCACCGTGCGCCCATCGAGCAGCCGCCATACGTCCTTGCCGGTCTCGTTCAACGAGTACAACTCGTCCTCGAGATCGCCGATCCCCGCCGTCAGCGGCACGATGACGATCTCGCCCTCGATCTCGCGGGCCACGACCGCCTCCGACGGCGTGTACGCGGCGTCGCCTCTCACTCCATCAGCCATTTGACCCTTTCCTTCCCGTCGAGCGCGTCCCACGCGAGCTCCCCGCCCTGCAGCAGCCGATGACGCACCTCGGCCCACGTGACTTCGACCATGCGGTCCACCGGCTGGTCCAGCGTACCGTGCTTCACCCCCCACTACGAGGGAAGTCGATTGCGGCGGTCGGCGGACAGATGACCGTTGCACCGCCGAGCCTATCGGGATAGATTGGAGTCCTGGTTCGGTCGGTTGTCCGAACTATACTGCAAATCAAGTGATTCTGCGGTCATCGCTTCTGACACAGGGGGAACGAATGCAGGACGCAGCGAGGCAAGAGGTATTGCGAGAATCGCGCAAGGCGCTGGACCTGATGTCGAAATCCGTGCTCAGCGCCGACGAACAGCAGGCGGTCGTGACCGATTGCGTGACGAACTTCGACCGCTACGTCAACCCCGGCATCCTCGAGTATCGCAAGTCCGTCTCGACGGACTACACGTCGGTCGAGTGGCGCGACGAGGGCTCGGTCTTCTACGACATCCACGGCAAGGAGTACATCGACTGCCTCGGCGGCTTCGGCATCTACATGCTCGGGCACCGGCACCCCACTGTGGTCAAGGCCGTCCGTGACCAGCTCGAGCATCAGGCGCTGCACTCGCAGGAGCTCCTGGACCCGATGCGCGGCTATCTCAGCCACCTGCTCGCCATGGTCACGCCCGGCGACCTGCGGTACTCCTTCTTCTGCAACTCCGGCACCGAGGCCAACGAGGGCGCCATGAAGATCGCCAAGCTGTGGGCGCGACGCAAGAAGCCCAACCACACGCTCGGTATCATCTCCACGACGCGCGGCTTTCACGGCAAATCCTTCGGCTCCCTCAGCGTCAGCGGCAAGGGCGAGTTCCGCGAGCCCTTCAATCCGCTCATGTCGGGCGTGCGCTTCGTGCCCTACGGCGACGCCGACGCCCTCGACAAACAGCTCGGCATCTGCGACGCGGTAGGCCTTGACATCGCCGCATTCATCGCGGAGCCCGTGCAGGGCGAGGCCGGCGCGATCATCCCACCGGCCGACTACTTCCCCAAGGTCCGCGAGATCTGCGACAAGTGGGGCATTCTGCTCATCGCCGACGAGGTGCAGACCGGAATGGGCCGCACGGGCAAGCTCTGGGGGATGGAACACTCGGGAGTGGCCCCGGACATCATGACCATGGGCAAGGCCCTCGGCGGCGCGGTCATCCCGATCGGCAACTTCATCGCCACCGAGGACGTCTTCTCGACCATGTACGACAACCCGTACATCCACACGACGACGTTCGGCGGCAACCCGATGGCCACGGCAGCGGCGATCGGCGCTCTGCACGCCACGCTGGAGGAGGACATCCCGGGTCAGGCGGCGGAGAAGGGCGCCTACCTCAAGGGCAAGCTCACCGAGCTCGCCGGCCGCTACCCGGACCTCTTCGAGGAGGTCCGAGGCGTCGGCGTGATCATCGGCATGCAGTTCAGGGACTCCGACATCGGCTACGCCGTGAGCCAGGGGCTCTTCAGCCGCGCCGTGCTCATCGGCGGCACGCTCTTCAACTCCCTGACCCTGCGCATGCAGCCGCCGGCGATCATCACGTACGAACAGATGGACCAGGTGCTGGAGCGCCTCGAGGCCACGCTCGCCGATGTGCGCGTGCTGATCGAGAAGGGCGCGCTCATCGCGCACTGACGGCGCGCCGGCCGCGGCAGGGGGGTGGCTGCCGGCAGCGCGAAGAGGGCCGGGGCGCCGTTGGCGCCCCGGCCCTCTTGTCGTCACACCGTCCGGCTGCCGCCGCCGAAGGCGGGCCGGCCCGGGATCACCAGTCGGAGAAACCGGTGTTGTACCAGATCTTCTTGGTGCCCTTCTTGGCGCGCTTCTCCCACTTGCGCGTCTTGGGCTCCTGGTCGATCCGCGCCCTGACGTCGTCGGCCACCTGCTTGATCTTGGCCTTCTGGTCGGGGCTCAGGGCGTCCACGCCGTCGACGTGGTCCTTGACGCGGTCGAGGTTGGTGGTCGCGGTGTACCAGAAGCCCCAGTCGTCGGCGAAACGCCTGGAGATGTAGCCGACGTTGACCTTCCTGGTGTCGTCCTCGCCGAAGTCGGCGACGGTGAACAGGTACTCGATGTCCTTGAGGTCCTTGTCGTTGATCTCCCAGATCTGCAGCTTCTGCAGCAGGATGTCGGCGAGCGAGACACTCCAGGGATCGAGCTCGAGGCGCCCCGCGTAATCGATCTCGTGGCAGTAGTCGAGCTTGTCGAAGAAGATATCGATCATGGGGACCTTGCCGCCGAAGTAGATCTGGCGGGTCTGCCCGGTCATGGCCATGGTCTGGAGATCGTTCTCGTAGCCGAGCGACTCCATCAGCTTGGCCATGCCCTTGCGGCCCTTGCCGTAGACGGCGTAGTCGATGTCGGTGAAGTAGCGGTCGCCCAGACGCTCGAGCTTGGCGTACAGGTCGACCTGGTCCGGGAAGTAGTAGTGCAGCGCAAGCGGGCCCATGACGCGCATGATGATGCCCTGCTTCTGCGCTGCTTCCGTGATCCGTTTGCCCTCCTCGAGGAAGACCTCGGGCTTGGGATAGCGGTCGAGTGGAATGTCCTTCGGCAGGATGAACTGTCCCATATCTACCTATCGCCCCCTTCCGGGTTCGGCGTCGTCTCGAAAGATGGAGTCTACGCGCCGCTCACCCGGAGGTGAAGACGTAGTCCTTGACCTTCTTCTTGTCGAGCATGATGATGACGCCCTTGAGGATGCCCTCAGAGTACTCGCTGCCCGGGTTGATGAGCAGCGTGCGCCCGGCTTTCTGTGCACCGCGTGACTCGTGGATGTGGCCGTGCAGGCCGAGCAGCGGCTGGAACTCCTCGATGACCCGCTTGGCGCCCATGCTGCCGGCGTGGATCTTCTCGTCGGCGGCCATGGTCAGGTTCTCATCGAGCTTGGGGCACAGGTCGAGCGAGTAGCCGTAGGGCGGCACGTGGAAGTTGTAGATCGCCGTGCCCTGGTTCTTGACCTTGGCGCACAGCTCGCGCAGGTGCACCTCGAGGTCGTCCTCGCTCATCTCGCGCGGCGTGTCCCAAGGCGTCGGGTTGGACGCCGACGAGGTGATCATCTCGTGATGGTCGATCTCGACGACACGCTTGTCACAGGGGTGCACGAGCTTGGCGTTGTCGATCATGTCGTCGATCACGAACCAGTCGTCGTTCCCCGGCGCCATGTACATCTGGTAGGGCTTGCCCTCGAGTCGCTCGTCGGCGAGGTCGAGCCACTCCTGCACGCGCTGGAAGACGAGGCTCTTGAACAGCGCGTCGATCTTGGCCGGGTCGGCGCGCGTATCGTCGAACTCCTCGCGCGTCTGGTGGACCCAGTAGTAGCCGGCGTTCTCGACGATCTTCTTGATCTCCGCGAGCTCCTCTTGCCCGTTGATCTCGCGGTACTGCCCCATCAGGGTGCATTCCCACTGGTCCCCGCCCTTGTCCACGAGCGGGACGAGGACCTTGCCGGTCAGGTCACCCAGAAGGACGGCCACGTCGGCTCCGTAGATCGGAAGGGCGTTCAGGAACTTCCGGTAGCACACGTTCGAGCCGTGGATGTCGGTGACGAAAAACAGCTTGATCATCTACACACTCCAAAGGCCAGTGAGGGGGCGGGAGCGGATGCTCCCGCCCCCTCACGGTACTCAAAGATCACTCAGGCGGCAACTCGCCATAGGTCATCGAAACGTCGACGCCTACGCTCTTGCTGCGCTGCTTCCAGAAGAAATACCAGATGATGCCCAAGATCCACGTGATGGCGATCACCAGGCCCGTCGAGGTGGTGAAGCCCTCGAGGCGCTTGGCGGGGTCGGGCAGGAAGAAGAAGAAGTAGGCCAGGATGCCCAGGTAAATCAGGTCGACGATGGCGCCGATCGTGACTACCGGGATGCCGGCGAGCCTCCAGGTCTTGTACGGAGACGCGTCCCAGATGCCTCTGGCGCGCTTGACATAGGGGAAGACCAGCGCCGCGATAGCCGTGACGCCGAACACCGAGAAGATCTCCAGGGCCGTGACTGCCAGGCCCTGCATCGCTTCGTTCTGCCAGAAGACGTACAAGGCGATCATGATCTGGCCGAGGACGAAGCAGAGGACGTGGTTCTTCACGGGGCTGGCGAACCGCGGGTTGATGTCCGTGAACCACTTGGGACCCATGCGGTCCATGCCCCACGCGAAGAGGATGCGCGGGAACGCCAGGTAGCTGAGCGCGACCCACCACAGGTCGAAGGCGAGGAACGACAGCACCGAGATGAACAGGACGACCTTGTTGGCGGTCACCATGGCGAGGATGCCGAGGAAGTTCGTACTCCACGGCACGGTGTAGGCGCCGCCGAGGTCGCTGCCGGCATTGTCGATGAACTGCGTCGCCGAGAAGAAGTCGAACTTGACCAGGCCGTAGAGTGCGAGGGCCGCCCACAGCATGAAGAAGCCGGGGACGAGAATCGCGAAGAGATTCGACAGGATGATGGTCTTGTCGGGGCGCTTCACTTCACCGGCGATGAACGTGATGCAGTAGCTGTAGGCGAAGAGCCACGAGCCGGCGACCATGACGCCGAACGTGTCGAACCAGTTCCAGGAGGTCGGCATCATCTGACCGGCCTCTTCGCTGGCCCCCGCGAGGAAGCCGGCGTAGTCGATCGAGCCGTACGTCGTGGCTGTGGCGTTCCAGCTCTCCACGAACCCGGTCTGGCCGAGCTTCATGGCGTAGTAGGTGATGGCGCCGAGCAGGACGATGCAGCCGCCGATGCCGAAGATCATGACGACCTTCTGGATGCGCGCGAACCACTTGATGCCCCACACCACGAACAGGAACGCGATGATGTTGGCGATCGTGGCGATGACGAAGCTGCCCCACGCGTAGCTGAGGCCGCCGAAGAACGTCTCGTTGGCGCTGTCGTAGAGCCACGACCAGTCCATGAACTGCGACATCATGACCATGCCGGGGTCGGCCAGCCAGGGCGCCAGCACGTAGATCCAGAGGATCCACACGAAGGCGTTGCCGAACGACTCGCCGATGCCCACGATGGGGTGCAGGATGCGCGAGTTGTAGATGTACTCGCCGCCCGAACGAGGCATGGAGCCGCCGAGCACGCCCCAGACGATCGGGAAGCCGATGCCGGCGAGGATCATCGAGATGATGGTCGCCCAGACGAGGTTGCCGCCCAGGTAGACGCCGACGCCGAGGCTGGTCATGACCCAGATCGAGGGCGTGAGCCCCTGGTTCATGAACCCGACGCCGAACGCGTCCCACATGGAGAGGCCGCGGACCAGGCCGCTGGCTTTGCGAGCAAACGCTAGTTCTTCAGCCATGTTTCCCCCCTTGTTCTATGTCTCGCCGACGAGGCCCCCCGGCCGGCGCTGCAGTGATCGAGTGATGGTACGTCAAACCAAGAACGAGAAAGCCTCAGCCGATCGCCCTCCCTTCCTCAGCGGCCTCAGGGGGCACGTGCCACTGATACACGTCCTTGAGCTTCCACGGCACCATGGCGAGTTTGGTGCGCGTGACTCCAGGGACCTTGCCGATGACCTCGTTGACGAAGCGGAGGAGCTCCTCGGTGTCCCGTGCGTAGATCTGCACACTGAGGTCGCCTTCGCCGACCGATCCGGCCACGTAGCTCACCGTGGGGAACTCGACCAGCTGCGCGGCGACGTCCTGCAGCTTGCCGGGGGCGACATCGACGAGCACGTCGCCCGTGACTTCGAAGCCGACGGCCTGGGGCATGACGATGGCGCTCACGCGGATCACCCCCGTGCGAATCAGGCGCTCGATCCGGTAGCGCACGGCGCGCTCGGAGACGTGCCCGATGCGCCGGGTGATCTCGGCCGAGGAGACGCGGCCGTCTTCTATGAGAAGTGACACGATCTGCCTGTCGATCGTATCGAGGGAGAATGGCAACGCGACCCCTCCTGGTCAGGCCCATTCGTAGGTATATTTCGATACCTAGAGTCGGAAAATGTCAAGGCTTGCGAAAGGTGTGTCGGATTCGGCAATCAACGACGTTCGTAGCCTGCCGAATCCCACATACGGCGTAGACTCGGCCCAGCACCGAGCAGGGCCTCCCCACACGGGTCGTTTCGGTCGTTCGGCCGAAAGTCGGGGGACTGCACGCGCCGAATCCGCGTGACGCGGCCGGCAGGGTCCCGCCAGGAAGCTCCGGGGCGGCGCGCCTCTTGGCGCGCCGCCCCGGAGCGGTCTCACGTCGCCGCGTCGGCGACGGGGTGGTGGTGGCGCGAGAGCATCACTCCGGCGGCAGCTCCCCGTAGGTCATACCGACGTCGACGCCGACGCTCTTGCTGCGCGCCGCCCAGAAGAAGTACCAGAGGATACCGATGATCCAGACGATGCCGTAGAGGATCCACGACTGGCCGTTGGAGTCCTTCATCTCCTCGGTGAAGATGAGGAAGTAGAAGAGGATGCCCAGGTAGACCAGAGAAGCCAGGGCGCCCCAGGAGACGAGCGGCACGCCGAGGAACTTCCAGGTGCGGTAGGGCGAGGACTCCCAGATGCCCTTGGCGCGCTTCACGTAGGGGAAGATGAGCGCGGCGATGGTGGTCACGCCCCAGACCGAGACGATCTCCATGCCGGTCACGGTGAGGCCCTGCATGTAGCTGCCCAGCCAGAAGGTGTAGAGCGCGATCGCACCCTGGCAGAGGACGAAGCAGAGGATGTAGTTCTTCACCGGGCTCGCCCACCGCGGGTTGATCGAGGTGAACCACTTGGGACCCATGCGGTCCATGCCCCAGGCGAAGATGATGCGCGGGAAGGCGAGGTAGCTGAGCGAGAGATACCAGAAGGTGAAGAGGATGTAGGAACCGCTCGCCGCCAGGGCGATGAACCAGTTCGAGTGGGCGATGTAGGCGAGGCTCATGTAACTCGGCAGGTAGGGCAGGTTGTAGCCCTCGATGCCGCCGTTGTTGTCGATCCAGGCGGTCGCCGAGATGAAGTCGAAGGGCATCGTCCGGTACATCGCCAGCGCCGTCCAGATCATGAAGCAGGCGGGGATCAGGATGGCGATGAAGTTGGCCGTGATCAGCGTCTTGTCGGGGCGCTTGACCTCGCCGGCGACGAAGACGCAGAAGTAGGCGTAGGCGAACAGCCACGAGCCGGCGACCATGACGCCGAGGGTGCCGTAGAAGGTCGAGCTCGTCGGCACCGCCTCGCCGATGGCGGCCGACACCGCGGGCACGACCTCGGAGTAGGCGAGCGAGTCGTACTGGGCGGCGATCGCGTCCCACTTCTCGGCGAAGCCGTCCTTGCTGCTGAACATGATCGCCCCGGTGACCACGGCGGCGCCGCCGAGGGCGAAGCCCATGATCGTCTTCTGCACGGTGGCGAAGATCTTCATGCCGAAGACGACCGTGAAGAAGGCGATGATGTTGGAGACGGTGGCGACGACGAACACGCCCCAGTCGTAAGAGAGGCCGCCGAAGAAGGCTCCGGTGGCCGAGTCGTAGAGCCAGGTCCAGCCCTGGTACTCGGCGAAGATCACGAGCCCGGGGTCGGCGATCCACGGCGCCAGGATGTAGACCCAGAAGATCATCACGAAGGCGTTGCCGAAGCTCTCGGCGATGCCGACGATCGGGTGGATGATGCGCGAGTTGTAGATGTACTCACCGCCCGAGCGCGGCATGCTCCCGGAGAGCACGCCCCAGACGAGCGGGAAGCCGAAGCCGACGAGCACGAGCGAGATGATGCTGGCCCAGAGCAGGTTACCGGTCAGGTAGGTGCCGAGGCCCCAGGTGATCATCGTCCAGATGCTGGGCGTGATGCCCTGGTTCATCATGCCGACGGCGATGGCGTCGGTCATGGAGAGGCCGCGGACCAGGCCGCTGGCCTTTCGTGCGAAAGCGAGTTCTTCTGCCACACTACCCCCCTTGTTGGCGGACTCCCGGCCGTGCCCCGGCGACAATCCGCTTACTACTGGTTCTCACGACTGTCGCTGTGTGGTCCACCCCCTCGGTCCGCGGTATCGATCGTGACGCAGATTGATCACCGAGCGAAAGATATGCGCAAGGAATGCCGGAAGGCAAGGGGTCCGCGCAGTAAAGACGCATAGGGCCCGGCGACGCCGTGACGGCATCGCCGGGCCCGAAGGCGCGAGTCTCAAGACGTCAGGCGCTCTGCGCCCGCACCGCCGCGGCGATCTCTTCCGGCCCGCTCACGACCTTGACCGCGTCGAACTTGCAGGCGACGCGGCAGGCGTCGCAGCGGATGCAGAGCGCCTGGTCGATGGTGTGGACCTGCTTCTTCTCGCCGGTCGCGGCCTCGACCGGGCACTTCTTGGCGCACAACGTGCAGCCGGTGCAGGCCTCCGGATCGATGGAGTAGGCGATGAGCGATTCGCACGAGAGCGCGGGGCAGCGGCGGTCGTCGATGTGGGCCCGATACTCGTCGCGGAAGTAGCGGATGGTCGTGAGCACTGGGTTGGGCGCCGTCTGGCCGAGGCCGCAGAGGCTGGTCTTCTTGATGGTGACGGCCAGCTTCTCGAGGCGCTCGACGTCGCCCTCCTCCCCCTCACCGGCGCAGATGCGCTCGAGGATCTCGAGCATGCGTTTGGTGCCGAGGCGGCAGGGGACGCACTTGCCGCAGCTCTCGTTCTGGGTGAACTGCAGGAAGTACCTCGCGAGATCGACCATGCACGTGGTGTCGTCGGCGACCACCATGCCGCCGGAGCCCATGATGGCGCCGGTCGCGGCCAGGCTCTCGTAGTCGACCGGCGTGTCGAGGAGGCTCGCCGGCACGCACCCGCCGGACGGGCCACCCAGCTGCACGGCCTTGAACTGCTTGCCGTCCTTGATGCCGCCGCCGACGTCGAAGATGACGTGCCGTAGCGTGGAGCCCATCGGCACCTCGGCGAGGCCGCCGTTGACGATCTTGCCGGCGAGGCTGAAGGCCTTGGTGCCCTTGCACGCGTCGCTCCCGTGGCAGGCGTAGGCGGCCGGCCCGCTGGCGACGATCCAGGACACGTTGGCCCACGTCTCGACGTTGTTGATGTTCGTCGGCTTGCCCCAGAGGCCCGAGACCGCAGGGAACGGCGGCCGCGTGCGCGGCATGCCGCGCTTGCCCTCGATGGAGGCGATGAGCGCCGTCTCCTCGCCGCAGACGAAGGCTCCGGCGCCCTCCTTGATCCTGAGCTTGAAGTCCCAGCCGCTGCCGAGCGCGTCGTCGCCCAGCAGTCCGCGCTCCTCAGCTGCGGCGATGGCGAGGCGCAGGCGCTTGACGGCGAGCGGATACTCGGCGCGCACGTAGATGTAGCCCTCGTGGGCGCCGATGGCGTAGCTGCCGATCAGCATGCCCTCCAGCACAGCGTGCGGATCGCCGTCCATGATGGAGGCGTCCATGAACGCGCCGGGGTCGCCCTCGTCCCCGTTGCAGATGATGTACTTGACCTCACCCGGCGAGGCGGCCGCGAACTTCCACTTCATGCCCGTCGGGAACCCGGCGCCGCCCCGGCCGCGCAGCCCGGAGTCCAGCACCATCTGGACGATCTCCTCCGGCTCCATCGTCGTGAGCGCCTTGCGCGCGGCCTCGTAGCCACCGCGCGCCAGGTACTCGTCCAGGCTCTCCGGGTCGATGACGCCGACGTTGCGCAGCGCGACACGCGTCTGCGCCTTGTAGAAGGGGATGTCGTGGGCGCAGGCGATACGCTCCCCGGTCGCGGGGTCGGTGTACAGGAGCTTCTCCACGACCGCGCCGCCGACGAGGTGCTCCTCGACGATCGTCTTCACGTTCTTGAGCTTGAGGCGCGGGTAATACGTGTCTCCGTCCGAGGCCACCGCCAGCGGACCCTGGGAGCAGAGGCCATGACAGCCGATGATGCCGACCTCGACCTCGTCCTGGAGCCCAGCCTCGGCGATCTCGGCGACGAAGGCGTCGTGGATCTTCATGGAGCCGGCGAAGACGCAGGCGGTGCCGGCGCACACCGAGACGCGCCGCCGGCCGTCCGCGCCGGTGGAGACGCCGACCTTGACGCCCTCGGCGGGCGCTGGGGTGACCTCAGGCATCGCCATCGCCCCCGCGCTCCTCGAGCACCTCGGCCAGGAGCTTGCGCGCGATCTTCCGCGTCTCGTCGGCGCTGAGGTTGCCGTAGGTCTCTTCTTCGACGCGCATGACGGGCGCCTGCGAGCAGGCGCCCATGCAGGCGACCGAGCCGAGCGTGAACTCCCTGTCGGCCGTGGTCTCGCCGTCGCCGACCTCGAGCTCCTGCTCGAGCGCCTCGGTGATGCGCGTCGCGCCGGCCACGTGACAGGCTGTACCGTGACAGACGAAGATCTTGTGCCGCCCGCTGGGGACCGTGGAGAATTGGGCGTAGAAGGTGATGATGCCGTAGATGCGCGAGGCCGGGACGCCGCTCAGCCGGGCGATCTCGTCGACGACCGGCTCCGGCAGATAGCCGAAGACAGCCTGGGCGCGCTGCAGCAGCGCGATCAGGTTGCCGTGGGGGTCGATCTCCGCGACGAGCGTCTGGACCTGCTCGAGGTCGACGTCCGCCCCGGGGGCTCCTCCCCCGGTCGCGGCAGGCTTGGAGGGCACTGCTGGGCTGGGCATCACATCAACTCCACCTTCGCACTTCCGCGTTCGTCGGGCGGCCATGGCGCACCAGTCCGGCCGCCCTCCTTCCCATCTGCGTCTTCAGTCTGGATTCAGTGAAGCATACTTGGCCGGCGGCGGGTAGCGCGGCCCGGAGGGCCGCCGCGCCCGCCGCCGGCCCCGCGATCAGCCGGCCGTCTGCGCCTTGCAGGCGGCGAGGGCGTTCTTGAGCAGGATGACGTTGGTGACCGGGCCGACGCCTCCGGGGACCGGTGTGACGCGGCCGGCGACCTCGCACACAGCCTCGAACTCGAGGGAGCCGACCTGCTTGCCGTCGACGCGGATGGTCGTGACGTCGATGACCACGGCGCCCGGCTTGACCATGTCGGCCTTGATGAGGTTCTGCACCGGAGCGGCGCAGATGAGCACGTCGGCCTCACGGCAGGCGGCGGGCACGTCCTTGCTGAACACGTGGACCACGTGGACCGAGGCGTTGCGGTTGAGGCAGAGCAGCGCCACCGGCTTCCCGACGATGTTGGAGTGATTCACGATAGTCACGTTGAGACCCTTGCCGCCGGGACACAGCTCGATGCCCTCGCGGTCGAGGATCTCGATGCAGGCGCTCGGCGTGGCCGGCGCGAACAGCTGGTCGCCGAGCAGCACGTGGCCGATGTTGGCCGGGTTCACGCAGTCGAGGTCCTTCTCGGGAGCGATCGCGTTGAACACGGTGTTCTGGTCGATGTCGGCGTCCATCGGCATGAGCGCGAGAATGCCGTGTACGCTCGGGTCGGCGTTGAGCTTGGCGATGAGATCGAGGACCTCAGCCTCGCTCGCGGCGGCCGGGAGCACGTGACTGAAGTAGTTGAAGCCCACCGTACCGGTGTTCTTCTCGATCTGGCCGCGATAGAACTGCGCGCCGCCGTCCTCGCCGACGAGGATCGTCGCGACGCCGGGCGTGACGCCGGAGGTCGCGAGCTCCGCGACCTCGGACTTGATCTCCTCGCGGACCTGCTCGGCGATCGCCTTGCCGTCGATGATCTGAGCTGCCATGGCTTCCCTCTCGTTTACGGTCGTCAGGGGTGATCAGAGCTTGGAGAGCGTGATGGCGAGGACCTCGGCACGGAGCGCCGCGGCCTCGGCCTCGATCTTGTCGATCTCCGCCGCGGCGGCCAGGGTGTAGTCGCAGTCCTCGATGGAGCCGAGGTTGATGCGCACGTTGAGCGCGGCGCCGACCACGGCCGCCTCTCCGAGGATGGCGCCGATGCCGGCGTCGGTGACCGCCTGCGGGTTGCCGAGCTCGGCGGCGACCTTCGCGAGGCGACACACGTCCACGGCCACGCGGCAGATCTCGAGCGGGACGTCTGCGGCGACGACGAGGCCGGCCTGCACCGCGGCCTTGCGGGCGGCCTTCTCCTCGTCGGTGTCCTTGGGCATCTTGAAGGCGGCGATGACGCCGTTGTACGCCGTGGTGTCGTCCTGGAGGAGCTGCTCAAGGCGCGCGCGGGCGTCGTCGGCCTGGCCGACCAGGGCGACGATCTCGGTCTCGACGTCGGCGAACTTCTCACGTCCTTGGGTGAGATTGCAGACCATGGCGACGAGCGCGGCGCCGAGGGCGCCGACACAGGCCGACACGCTGCCGCCGCCCGGCGCCGGCTTCTTGCTGGCGGCGTCGTCGAGGTAGACCTGCAGGGGCTCGGATGCGTAGATGGTGGGACCGTCGCTCACCGTGTACCTCCAGCGCGGCGCGCGGGGCGCCGCGGACGGGGAGCGACCGGCAGGCCGGACGAGTCGCCGGTCGAAGCGGAGCCCAGAAGGGCTCCGCGGGGCGCCGGCGCCGCATGGCGGCCGGCGCCCCGGGGTCGCTCCTTCAGGTTCTCAGAACAGGCCGATGATCCGGCCGGTCTCGACGTCGATGTCGACGTCGACGGCGGCCGGCCGCTTGGCCAGGCCGGGCATGGTGCGCATCTCGCCGAGCAGCGGGTACAGGTACCCGGCGCCGGTGGCGGGACGGATGTCGCGGATCGGCACGCGGAAGCCTCGCGGACGGCCCTTGAGCGCCGGGTCGTGGCTCAGCGACAGGTGCGTCTTCGCCATGCAGAGCGGCAGCTTGTCCAGACCCTGCTCGGTGAACTGCTTGATCTTGGCCTCGGCCTCGGGCAGGTAGTCCACGCCGTCGGCGCCGTAGATCTTGGTGGCGATGGTCTCGATCTTCTCCTTGATGGAGGCCTCGAGCGGATACAGGAACTGGAAGTCCCCGCCCTTGTCGGCGGCCGCCTTGACGACCTCGGCCGCCTCCTGACCGCCGTCGCCGCCCATCGCATGGACGTTGATCGGCACTGCGTCCTCGGCGCCGGCCTCGATCGCAGCCTTGCGCACGATCTCGATCTCGGCGTCGCGGTCGAACGCGAACCGGTTGATCGTCACCACGACCGGCACACCGAAGTACTTCATGTTCTCGATCTGCTTGGCGAGGTTCTCGCAGCCCTTTGAGAGGGCCTCGTTGTTCTCTTCCTTGAGCAGCTCGGGGTTGACCGGCAAGCCGCCGTGCATCTTGAGGGCGCGCATGGTGCACGTGATGACCACGGCGCTCGGCGCGAAGCCGCCGTAGCGGCAGATGATGTCCATGAACTTCTCGGCGCCCAGGTCGGCGGCGAAGCCGCTCTCGGTGACGACGTAGTCGCTGAGCTTCATGGCGACCTTGTCGGCGATGATGGAGTTGTTGCCCTGGGCGATGTTCGCGAACGGACCGGCGTGGATGAGCGCCGCGTTGCCCTCCAGCGTCTGCATGAGGTTCGGCTTGATGGCGTCTTTGAGGAGCACGGTCATGGCGCCGCCGGCGCCGATGTCGTCGGCGGTGAGCGGTTTGCCCGACGTGTCGTAGGCGAAGGTGATGCGGCCGAGGCGCTCGCGCAGGTCCTTGAGCGAGGTGGCGAGGCCGAGGATGGCCATGACCTCGCTGGCGACGGTGATGTCATAGCCGGTCTGGCGCGGGATGCCGTTCAGCTTGCCGCCGAGACCGTTGACGATCTCGCGCATGGCGCGGTCGTTGAGGTCCACGACGCGGCGCCACGAGATCGACAGCGGATCGATGTCGAGCTCGTTGCCGTGCATGAGGTGACTGTCGACCATCGCCGCGAGCAGGTTGTTGGCGGCGCCGACGGCGTGGATGTCACCGGTGAAGTGGAGGTTGAGATCCTCCATCGGGATGAGCTGCGAGTAGCCGCCGCCGGCCGCGCCGCCCTTGATGCCGAAGACCGGGCCGAGGGACGGCTCACGCAGGGCGAGCATGGTGTCGATGCCGACGGCGTTCATGCTCTCCGAGAGGCCGACCGCGGTGACGGTCTTGCCCTCGCCGAGCGGCGTCGGGGTGATCGCGGTGACGTCGATGATCTTGCCGTCGGGCTTGTCCTTGAGACGGTCGAGCAGGGCCATGTAGTCGATCTTGGCCTTGTAGCGACCGTAGAGCTCCAGCTCGTCCTCGAGGATGCCGGCCTTCTCGGCGATCGCCTGGATGGGCTGCATGGTGGCGGCCTGGGCGATCTCGATATCGCTCGGCACCGGGGACTTGCGACTGATCGAACTCAACGCGTCCTCCTTTGGTCTCCACTATCCCGCGCGTTTCGCTGATGAGAGCCGGCGCACGCCGAGAGGGCAGCGCGCCGGCACCTTGTGACCGATTGTACTAGCCTGCGCAGAAACGGGTCAATTTTGGCGCGGTACGCGCTGGGAGGACTGTCCGACTGCGCCGTCAGGAGCCGCTGAAACGGCTGCGGGCAGCCGACTGCGCGGCTTCGTAGACGACCCTTGCGGGCCGTCCCACCGTCGCCGCCACGCGGCGCACGTCCTCGTACTCGGGCGAGACGGTGGCGAGCTTGCCGCCGACGAAGCTGAGACGGACGTCGACCTTGAGCTTGCCGATCTGGACCGTCTCGCGGCGTTCTTCCGCATACTCGCGGCCGCAGGGCACGACGCGGAGGCCGAAGGTCGTGGTCTCGGCAAAGATCGCGGCGGTGATGCGCTCGCGATCGGCGGTCGCGGCGAGCACGTGCAGCACCACGCCGGGGCGACCCTTCTTCATGAGCGCGTCGCTCATCCACACGTCGAGCGCCCCGGTCTCGCGCAGCGCTTCGGCGGCGTGCGCGAGCAACTCCGGTGTCATGTCGTCGATGTTGGCCTCGATGACGACGTGGTCGCCGGCGCCGTGCCCGCTCGCAGGCGTGGCGCCGGCCGGCGCCGCGGATGCGAGCGCTGCGTCGAGCGGCTCGCCGGCCCCCTCCGGCATAGCCGCCGGGTCCACGAGGACGGCGCGCAACACGTTGGGCCGGCCCGGAACCTCGCGGCGGCCGGCGCCGTAGCCGACGCGCTCGATGCGGCCGGAGGGCAGGCCGCCGAAGGCCGCCGTGTAGTGGGCGAGCAGGGCGGCGCCGGTCGGCGTCGTGAGCTCTCCGAGCGGGGCGGCCGGCGTCCCCCCCGCCGGGACGGCGGGGGCTCCCCCGGCCGTCGGCAATCCGGCGACCAGGGACAGCACAGCCGGCGCCGGAACGCTCAGCCGGCCGTGCGCGGTCTCTATCTCCCCGTCGCCGAGCGCGGGCGGCGACGCGACGACCTGCTCCGGCGCGAGCCTGTCCAGCAGAGTCGCGGCGCAGATGAGGTCGACGGCCGTGTCGACGTCGCTCAGCTCGTGCAGGTGCTTCTCGTCGCGGCCGTGCACCTCCGCCTCCGCGGCGGCCATGCGCTCAGCGATGGAGGCGACCGCGTCGGCGACCGGCTGCTCGAGGTCCGACGCGTACAGGGACATGATGAGTTCATCGAAGGTAGCGAAGCCCGGCTGGTCGGCGACCCTGAATGCCAGCGCCGCCATGCCGCCGCGGCGCACGTCCTCGATCTGTACGAGCCGCGGATCGATGCCGGCCGCGGCCAGCGTGGGACGAAGCAGGTCCTCGAAGGGGCCGGGGTCGGACTCGCGCGCCCCGGCCAGCGAGAGCAGCGCGGCGACCAGCATGTCGCCGCTGATGCCGCTCGAGCAGTCCAGGTACAGGATCATCGCCGTACTCTACCTCGCCGTCGCCTCGCCCGGTGACCATACCCTCCATCGTGCGGCCGGGATACCGGGCGTGTGCCTCCCATCGGCAGGATGCCCGACGTCCATAAGCGCCTCGCGCCCCGGCGTTCCTCCTATAGAATGCCGCCATGCGCATCGCACAGCTCGCACCCCCGTGGATCACCGTCCCACCCGCCGGCTACGGCGGCACGGAATGGGTCGTCCAGCAGTTGTGCGACGGGCTCGTGGAGCGCGGGCACGAGGTCCGCCTGTACGCCACCGGCGACTCGCACACGGCCGCCGAGCTCTGCGCCCTCTTCCCCAGGCAGATGCCCGAGGTCCTCGGCCAGACCAGCTACGACGCGCGGCAGGTCTCGTTCGCCTTCGCCGACATCGACGAGGGCGGGTTCGACCTCGTCCACGACCACTCGGGCTTCATCGGCATCGCCTTCAGCCGCTATCTGGCCACTCCTATGCTGCACACCGTGCACTGCGCCTTCGACGCCGCCGCCTACGGCTTCTACGAGCAGTTCGCCGGCGAGGTGCCGTACGTCGGCATCAGCGCCTACCAGCAGTCGATGGGACCGCCGGCGATGGATTGGGCCGGGCTCGCCTACAACGCCATCGCCGTCGAGCAGTGGCCCTACACCCCCGAGAAGGATGACTACCTGCTCGCCTTCGGGCGCGTCTGCGAGGCCAAGGGCTTTCACCTCAGCATCGAGGCGGCCAGGCGCACCGGCCGGCGGCTCATCATGGCCGGCGTGCTGCAGGAGCCGTTCCGCGAGTACTTCGAGACATTGGTCGCCCCGCACATCGACGGCGACCAGATCGTCTACGAGGGCGAGGTGAGCGACGCCCGCAAGCGCGAGCTGTTCGCCCACGCGCACGCCTTCGTCTTCCCCATCACCTGGCCGGAGCCGTTCGGCCTGGTGATGATCGAGGCGATGGCCTGCGGCACGCCCGTCGTGGCGCTGCACCAGGGCTCGGTGCCGGAGGTCGTGGACGACGGCGTCACCGGCTTCGTGTGTGACGACCTCGAGGAGTTCATCTCGGCCGTGGGCCGGGTCGGTGAGATCGACCCGGCCGTCTGTCGCCGCACGGTCGAAGAGCGGTTCGCGGTCGGGCGCATGGTCGCCGACTACGAGGCGATCTACCGGCGCGTCCTCGAAGCGTGAGCGACACCGGCGACGGATCTGACGACCGCGCCGGTGCGCCGGAGGGACTCGCCGAGTACCTGACGGGCGGGAGCGCCGTCGCCGACTCGCCCCACCCGCGCCCGCTCTTCCTCCGCGGCGACGCCGCACAGACCCTCCGGCTCTTCCCCGCGTCCTCCGTGCACTGCGTCGTCACGAGCCCCCCGTACTTCGGACACCGGCGGTACGCCGGCGGCGGCATCGGAGCCGAGGGCGGCTGGCGGGACTACGTGGCAGCCCTCGGAGCCGTCACCGCGGAGCTCCTCCGCGTCCTCCGGCCGACCGGCTCGCTCTGGCTCAACCTCGGCGACACCTACCGCGGCAAGCGCCAGCTCGGCATCCCGTGGCGCGTCGCTTTCCACCTCGCCGACGAGCAGGGGTGGACGCTCCGGAACAGCGTCGTCTGGCACAAGGTCAAGGGCGGCCCGGACACGAGCCGCGACAGACTCCGCAACGTGCACGAACTGCTGTTCCACTTCGTGCGGCAGCCGCGCGGCTACTTCTACGACGCCGACGCCGTGCGCAGCGCTCCTCGCGAAGCGCGGGTCGAGAACGGCGCCGTCGTCTCGGCCACCGGCGTCAGCGGCGTGCGCTACCGCCGCCAGATCGAGCTCTCGACGGCGCTCGACGACCTCGAGAAGGCGGCGGCCCTGGCGGCGCTCGAGACCACGCTGGATGATGTCAGGGATGGCCGCCTCGCCGACTTCCGCATGGTCATCCGCGGCCGTCAGCGGGCGACGCACTCCGACGTCGGCGCGGTCTCCGGCCGCGCTCGCGAGCTCGAGCAGCGCGGGTTCTACTTCCTGCGCTACCACCCGCGCGGCGCCAAGCCCGGCGACGTCTGGGACATCATGCCGGAGGACACGCAAGGCCGGGGGCTCCACTACGCGCCCTTCCCCGCCGATCTGTGCCGCATCCCGATCCTCGCCACCTGCCCCCCGGACGGCGTCGTGCTCGACCCCTTCTGTGGAACGGGGACGGCGATGCTCGTGGCGTCGCAACTCGGCCGCCGCTCGGTGGGCGTCGACCTCGCCGAGGAGTACCTCACGCCGGCCCGTGAGCGTGCCGGCGGGTCGTGAGCCATGAGGCGTAGCGCCGCTCCGGCGCTCGTGAAGCTCGAGAGGCGGCCCTCGGGGCGCGGGCGTCAGCCGGCGGCGCCGCGGATCAGGTCGGCGATCTGCGCCGCCGAGAGCGGCTTGCCCCGCGACACGACCTTGCCGTTGACGGCCAGCCCCGGCGCCCGCCAGACGCCGCGGCCGACCATGCTGGCCGGGTCCGTGATCCGGTAGACGGTCGTCTCTTCGACGAGACCGAGGTCACGCAGGGCATCGTCCACGGCGGACTCGACGTCCACGCACAGCTTCTCGTCGCACGCGAAGATCTCGAGGATCATGGTCACCCGTCTGGCGGCCGCCGACGATCCTGCGCGGCGGCCCCGATCGCCTGTCTCGTCCCGAAGATAGCCGGAACACGGCGCGACGACACTGGACCTTGGTCAAGTGCGAGGGTCCGGAGGCAGTGTTCCCGTTGCCGCCCGGACTCACCGGTGTAGTACCATCTGCCGCCAGCAACGCAGTCACGGGCGAGGGCGGGAGGAGACCGGGAATGCCGGAAGGCAACATCAACATCGAAGTCGCGGAGCACCTGCGCGAGCACGGAGAGCACGCCGGCGAGAGCGGACCGAGCCGCCGGCGCATCGAGATCATCGAGATCCTCGAGGCGGTCCTGCTCGCCATCGTGGCGCTGGCGACGGCCGTCAGCGGCTACCAGGCCGCGCGTTGGGACGGCGAGAGCTCGCGCGCCTACGCGACCTCATCGCGGCTGCGCGTGGAAGCCGAACAGGCGTCGCTGACCAGCAACCAGTATCTCGCCTACAACGCCGGCAACGTCACGGCCTGGCTGCAGGCGGCTACCTCTGGCAACGCCGAGCTCGCCGATATTCTTGCGAACCGATTCACAGAGGAGTACAAACCCGCGTTCGAGGCCTGGCTGAAGACCGATCCGCTCACGAACCCCGATGCCCCCGCCGGCCCTGGTGAGATGCCGCAGTTCTTCGACCCGCGGGCCGAGGAGGCCGCCGTCATGGCCAAGGAGGCCCACGCGGCCTTCGAAGAGGGCGTCACCTCACGCGAGACCGGCGAGCACTACGTGCGGCTGACCGTCATCCTCGCCGCGGTGCTCTTCTTGATCGCCATCGGCCAGCGCTTCACGATTCGACGCGTGCGTTACGCGGTCAACATCGTCGCCGGGGTGTTTCTCGTCTACTGCATCATGCTGATCGCCACGTACCCGCACGCGTGAGGCACGGCGGCCGGCCGCGGGCGCTTCGCCTCCGCCGGCCGCCGTGCTTGCGCCTCACGCCGAGGCGTCCTCCAGCTTGGCGTCGATGTCGGCGAACTGCGCCCCGACCCACTTCTCGATGCTGTTGCCCTCGACCACCGTGCGGAGCATCCGTGCCCTGTCCTCGCGCTCGCCGGGGTCCATGGTGAGCGCGCGATAGAGGGCGTCCGCCTGCTGCTCGATATTGAACGGGTTGACACCGAGCGCGAACGCGCCGAGCTCCTCGTAGGCGCCCGCGTACTCACTGAGCACGAGCACACCGTCGCGGCGGTTGAGGATGGGGCCCTCCTTCGCGACAAGATTCATGCCGTCGCTGATGGCGTTCACGACCAGGACGTCGTACTGGGCGTAGGCCGCCAGGGTGACCGGGAAGTCGTCCTGGATACGCAGGTCGATGGGCATCCAGTCGGGTGTCCCGTGGCGCGTGTTCACGTCGGCCACCACACGCTCCACTCTCTCCCGATACGTCACGTACTCCTCGACGTCTTGCCGGGACGGCTGCAGCAGGGCGAGAAAGGTCAGGCGCTCCTTGAACTCCGGATGCAGGTCGAGGAAGCGGTCCAGCGCCACGAACCCCCGGATGATGTTCTTGCTGAGGTCGAGACGGTCTACGCGCAGCAGCAGGAACTCGCGCCGCTTGCTCAGTAGTCCGCGCTCCGCTCTGTAGGCGCGGCGCGACTTCGCCGCGGCGCGCAGCGACGCCGGATCGATGCTCACCGGGTAGGCGCGCACCCACACGTCGCGGCCTTCGTACCGCACGACGCCGGCGGCCGCGTCCACCTCCAGCTCGAGCAGGTCCTGGCAGCAGCGCAGGAAGTTGCGCGCATAGCCGGACGTGTGGAGCGCGACGATGTCGTTGCCGAGCAGGCCCCGGAACACCGCCTCGCGGATGTGCTCGGGCAGCACGCGCCAGTAGTCGCTCTGCGGCCAGGGGATGTGGATGAACTGGTGCAGAAACGCGTCCGGGCACGCCACGCGGACCTGAGGCGCCACGCAGTACAGCTGGTAGTCGTGCAGAAAGACGAGGGCGTCACCGCCGGTGGCGCCGCGGCGGCGGCGCCCGTCCTGCCCGCGCCGCACCTCGTCGATGACCGCACGCGCGAACAGGTCGTTGACGACCAGGTAGCCGTTGTGCCAGGCATCCAGCTCTTCAGCGCCGACATCGGGGTGCCTGCCGAGATCCCACAGGTAGTGCTGGATGAACCACAGCATGGGGTTGGCGACGACGTTGTAGTACTTGTTGTACGCAACCGGGTCCGCGTCGACGTATCGCAGCCGGTAGCGGTCGCCGTCCAGATCCACGTCGACCGCCCGTTGCTCGGCCGCCAGGCGGCGCTCCTCGTCGCCGAGCGCCGCCGCCACCCACGTGCCGGGGTGATGCCGCAAGACCTCGGTGAGGACGGTGACGAGGCCGCCGGGGCCGCGCGTGACGACCGGCTCTCCCGATGGGTCCTCGTGGAACGACACAGGCCCGCGGTTGGCGGCCACCACAAGGCGGCGCTGTGCGAGATCGACACGCTCCACGTCGCCCTCCTCCCGTCGGCTGATCAGGCCCCTATCTTACCCGCCTCGAGGTCGGCGAAGAGCCGCAGGTCGTCGCGGATCAGACGCGGCGTCAGGAAATCGCGGCGCACCGTCTCCTTGCCGAGCAGCGCCATGGCGCGGTGCTTCGCCGGGTCGGCGAGCACCTGGAGGCAGCGCTCCGCGCACTCGGTGGCGGACTGCACGAGATAGCCGGTGACGCCGTCCTCGATCTGCAGCGGGATGCCGCCGACGTTGCTGCCGATGGTCGGCCGCCCCTTCCACAGACCCTCGGACACGGTCAGCCCGAACCCTTCGCGCGTCGACTTCTGCATGATCACGTCGGCGTGACTTTGGAAGGCGTTGATCTCGACCGAGCCCACGTTGTCGAGGTTGGAGAGGATGAAGACGTCGGGGTCGCCGCCCACGTAGGCGATGACGCGCTCGAGGTAGTCCCAGCCCTCCGGGTCGTCGCTGGCCATGGAGCCCACGAGCGCGAGCTGGACGTCCGGGTGCTTCGCCTTGACGGTACGATAGACGTCGACCACGCCGAGTGGGTCCTTCCAGAGGTCGAAGCGCGACACCTGCACGAGCAGTGGCCGCTCCACGTCGATGCCGAACTGGCGCACGATGTACGTGGCGTCCTCCGCCGAGAGCTGCATGTTCTTGGGCGCCAGCGGATCGATGGTCGGGGCGATCTCGCGCACGGGCACCGTGAGGCCTTTGGGCACATAGTCGGCGAGCGTATAGACGGCCGCGTCGTAGCGGTTGATGGACGGCAGCAGGTAGTCGTAGAGTCCCTGGTCCGGCGTGGAGGTGTCGATGTGGCAGCGCCAGATCCACCACGTCGAGCGGTCCTGGCTGCGGGTGACGAAGTCGCGCATCGCCAGCGGTTGCGGGTCGTGGATGACGACGAAGTCGTAGGGCCGCGTGAGCTCGGCGGCGTTGGCGCGGCAGACCTCCTCGTAGAGCGCCCGCGCCTCGACGGGGAACTCCACCGCGTGCCCCTGGAGGCCGTTGTGGAAGCTCTTGGTGACGTTGAAGAACTCGGGCGGCGCCGTGAGGATCTGCCAGTGCGCCTCGAGGCCGACGTCGGTCACCAGAGGGACGAGCGTGTACAGGATCTCGGCGACGCCGCCGAAGGCGGTGGCGTTCACGTGCAGGACCTGCCGGCCCTTGAGCCGCTCGCCGAGCTCGTCGATCTCAGCCATCAGGTCCCGGGGGACGATGCTGCGGTAGTCGGCCAGCGATTTGCGGCCGACGTTGACCTGGTGCATGTGACCTCCGTGGTGCTGCAGGGTGCACGGTAGTACATCACACCCTGCCTGTTCGCTAAACTCGAGGGTCGTGGATACGACCCCTCCGCCACGGCCCCTGACGATCGCGTCGGACGGCGTCGAGCTGGCCGGCCGGTTCTTCCGGCCGGCGGGCTCGCCCGCCGGCGCGCTCCTCGTCTGCCACGGCGCCGGCAGCCGCAAGGAGAACCACGAGCTGATGGGCGAGCAGGCCGCCGCGGCCGGGCTGGCCGCGCTCACCTTCGACTTCCGCGGTCACGGCGAGAGCGGCGGCGAGATGGACCCGGACGGCTGGCGGGACGCCGTAGCCGCAGGCGAACGGCTGCTCGCGCAGTCCGGCGCCCCCTGGCTGGCGGCGCGCGGGGCCAGCATGGGCGGATGCCTGCTCCTTCTGGCGACGCGCGCCCGGCCCGGGCTCTTCCGCTCGCTGGTGCTGCTGTGCCCGGCGGACGGCACGTCCCTGCTCGCCGGGCTCGACGAGCTCGAGAACGACCCGGCGAGCGCCCCCGGCGGGCCGCCGGGCCGCGAGTACTCCGGCCGCTTCGACGGCGCCGCGCTGCGGCCGTTCCTCGGCGGCCTCGATCTCGTGGAGGCGGCCACCGGCCTGCCGCGCGTGCTGCTGGCGCACGCGCGCGACGACGACGAGGTGCCGTACGCGCACAGCGAACGCCTCGCTGCCGTGCTGGCCGCGCCCTCCGCGCTCATCGCGCTCGGTGAGGGCGGCCATCACGGTCCCGGGCGCTCGGCGTTCGTGGCGCGCGCCACGATCGACTGGGCGCTCGCAAACGGTGCTCCCACGGATGCGCCTGCACGGAGGCGATGACTCCCTGGTGCGGTGTATCACCGCGGCGGGGCGCGCCCCCGCGGCCGACACTCAGGCGGCGAACAGCGGGAGCACGCGGGCGACGATGCCGCCCACAAGAAGCGCGAGCACGATGGTGCCGGTGCAGATGACGGCCGTCCGCCGCCACCCGAGCTCGCGCCCCAGCACCGCGATGGTGGCCACGCAGGGCACGTAGAGCGCGTTCACGATCGCGTAGGTGACGATCTGCGAAGTGCTCATGAACGAGGAGATGCTGACCACCGCCCCGCCGGCCTGCACGGCGGCGAACACCAGCAGCAACTGCAGGGCTAGCTCCTTGCGGAGCACCGCGAACACGAGCGTGAGCCCGGCGACCATCGGCAACAGGAGCCACCCCTCGACAATGGGCTCGAGGACGGTCCCGAGCTCCCACACCCAGCCGGTCTCGTACAACAGCCCGAGCGCCATGCTGCCCAGCAGGATGATGGGGGCGGCATCCCAGATGAACTCGCGGAAGCGCCGCCACGTCTTGCGCGCCACCTGACGGAGCACCGGGCGGCGGAAGGGGAACATCTCCATGACCAGCACGCCCTTGTCGCCGGGAATGAGCCGGTTCATGCCGAGCCCGGCGAGGATGATGACGACGATGAGGACGGCGTAGGTGAGGAGCGCGTACTGCCAGCCGGCGACACCGGCGACGGCCCCGATGATGACGGCGGTGCGCGCGCTGCACGGCGTGAGTGTGGCGAGCACGGCGGCGATGGTGCGCTCGCGCTTGTTGCCCAGCGAGCGCGTGGCGATGATCGCCGGCACGTTGCAGCCGCCGGCGGCGATGAGCGGGATGATGGCGCGCCCGTGCAGGCCGATGCGGTGCATGATGCGATCGCTGAGGAAGGCGGCCGCGTTCATGTAGCCCGTGTCCTCGACCACGGCGAGGATGAAGTAGAACGTCAGGATGTAGGGGATGCCGACGGCGAGCGTGGCAAGGATGCCGCCGTCGACGCCCCACAGGACCACCCTGCCGAGGGTGCCGTCGCCGAAGATGGCGGTGACCACACGGATGACCGCGGGGGAGATCCACGCCGTCCACGCCGCCGTGAGCACCCGCGCGAGCAGATCGCCGACGACAAAGAGCGTGGCGAACACGACGGTGATGACGCCGAGCATGATGGGGACGCCCGTGCGCGGCGCGGTGGTGAGTCGCCACCAGCGGTCGGCGGCGGCGCGCGTGTCCTGCGCGGCCGCCGCCAGCGCCCGCGCCTCCGCGTGCCGCGCCTTGGAGATCTCGAGCGCGAGGCCCTCGTCGGCGGCGGTGAGGAAGTCGGCGCCGCCAAGGCCGACGGCACGGGCGACATCGGCGTCGCCCTCGAGGACGGCCAGCGCCGCCCCGCGCGGGCTGAGACCGCCCGGCGCGAGGCGGCCCTCGTCGGCGCGCGCCGCGATGTGGAGGGCCACCTCCCCGACGCGCTGCTCCACCTCGGACGGCAGCGGCGTGCCGGCAGTCTCACCCAGGCCGCCGCCGGCGCTGACGCGCAGCACGGCGGCCTTGAGCTCCTGAAGGCCTTCGCCGCGAGGCGCCACCGTCGGGACGACGGGGACGCCGAGGTCCCGCGAGAGCCGCCCGGCGTCCGGCGTGCGCCCGGCCCGCCGCGCCTCGTCGGAGAGATTGAGGGCGATCACGACCCGGTACCCCAGATCGAGCAGCTGCATCGGAAGAAACAGGCTCCGGGCGAGGTTGGTCGCATCGGCCACGGCGATGACGACGTCGGGCCGCCAGTCGAGCACCGCCCGCCTTGCCGCCAGCTGATCCTCGCCGAGCCCGTCGAGCGCGTAGCTGCCAGGCAGGTCGACCAGTTCGATGCGCCGGTGCCGCCAGTGTGTGAAGGCGGCGCAGGCCTCGACGGTCACTCCGGCGCAGTGGGCGGTCTCGCGCGATTCACCCGTGAGCGAGTTGAACAGCGAGGACTTGCCGACGTTGGGGTTGCCGGCCAGACAGACGACGAGCGGCCGATCGGTCGGAGTCGTGTGGACGACCTCATGGCCGCTCGGGTGGAGCGACGTGGCCATCGGCGTCAGCCGCGGACCATGATCTTGTCGGTCACCTCGCGGCCGAGGGCGTACTGCGAGCCGCCGACGCGCACCAGCAGCGGGCCGTTGAAGGGCGCCACGCTCTCGACGGCGACGGTCGTGTCGGGGAGCAGGCCGAGCGAGGCGAGGTAGCGTAACAGGTCGCTCTTCTCCTCCGCGATGCAGCCGATGACGGCTTCGTCGCCCGGCTCGAGGCGGGAGAGCGGCCGCAAGTCGTCGTCGGCGAGCGTGCCGTCTTCGCCGGGGATGGTGTGGCCGTGCGGGCAGGTGCGCGGGTTGCCGAGCTGCTCGGCGAGCCGCGCCTCGACCTCGGAGCTGAGAACGTGCTCGAGCTTGCAGGCCTCCTCGTGCACGGTGTCCCAGGGCATGTCGAGGTAGTCGACGAGAAAGCGCTCGCTCAGCCGATGGCGGCGCACGAGGGTCGCGCCCTCCGTCTCGCCGGCCGCGGTGAGGGTGATGCCGATTCCCTCGGCCGGCTCCGCGACGAGACCCTCCGCGCGCAGGCGCCCGAGCATCTCGGAGACCGACGGCGGAGCCACGCCCAGCTCGGCCGCGATTCGCGTCACGGTGACGGGATCCTGGCCTCGCTGCAGCTTGAAGATGGCTTCGAGATACTCCTCGACGCTCTGCGTGCGTGTGCTCACGGCTCGTCTCCGATCGGCGGATGGTGAGTGGCGGTCGCCTCGCGCGAAGGCCCGACTCTGCTCCCTATTAGGATACCCTATCCATCGCCTTGAGGGAATCCTGACATCGGTCAGGAGGACGGCCGACGAACGCGGTTGTGAGAGTGAGACCGGCGGAGAGGATTGGAGCGGATGACGGGACTCGAACCCGCGATCTTCAGCTTGGGAAGCTGACGTGTTACCAACTACACTACATCCGCCCGCGTGGGCCAGTGAGCGGTGCCCCTGCGGCGCCCCGCTCGCCAGTTCGTGCTGCGTTGGCTAGTTCACCACAGCACGGGCGGCCCCGCAACTGCACTCAGGGCCGCCGGCGCCCGCGTCAGTCCTCGAGATCCGAGAGCCGCAGGCAGGCGAGGAATCCCGCGTACACCTCGGCGAACGAGGTCCCGGCGATCTCCAGCGTGCGCCCGTCGAGCCTGGTCGTTCCGGGGCAGGCCTCGGCGAGATCGCAGAACGGCACGCGGGTGAACGTCAGCCGAAGCGGCTGGCCGTTCCAGACGAGTGGCGCCGGCCACGGGTCGGCCCGCAGCGCCGCCTCCACGTCGGCGCGCATCCGCGCCCGCGCCACAGCGGGCGGGCACAGCGCGGCGGCCTCACGGCGCACCCCGGTCTTGACCACCGTGGCAGCGATGCCGGGGACGAGCGCGCGCGCCTCAGCGGCCGTCTTGTCGTCGCCCGACACGTACACGGCGGGCACGCCGAACTCGCCGGCGAGCAGGGCGGCGACGCCGAACTCGCCGATCTCCAGATCGCCGACGGCGACCGTGTACACCTTGTAGTTCCACGTGTGCTCGAGCACGGCCGCAGCGGTGCCGGCGCGCGCGTGATAGCCGACGAAGAGCGCGCCGTCGCAGTCCGGCGCGAGACCCTCGACCATGCTCAGCGGAGAGGAGGGACCACTCATCAGCGTGACGGTCGCGTCCAGACCGGTGGGGTCGAGGTTGCGCCCGTCGTCGTGGGCATCGCAGACGACCACCTCGCCGGCGCCGCTCGCGGCGCAGCCCTCGAGGACGGCGTCGAGGTCGGCGCGCATGTGGGCGCGGGCGCGCTGCGCCGCCGCGCCTTCTCGATCCGCGTCCGCCTCGGAGACGACGCCGGAGATGCCCTCGAGATCGATGGCGATGAAGAGCTTCATCAGAGCGACTCCTCGCCGATGCGGCGCGCCAGGGCAGCGGCCAGGCGCGCCGCCGCCTCGAGGTCGCCGGTGTGCGCGACCTCGAACGGCGAGTGCATGTACCGCATGGGCAGGCCGACCGTGAGCGTGGCCGCCGTGCCGGCGGCCATGAGCTCGTCGGCGTCGGTCTGGGTCTCGCCCGGATAGGCCTTGATCTGCACGGTGAGTCCTTCCGCCGCGGCAACCTCGCGGGCGAGCGCGACAAGGCGCTCGCTGCTGCCGGCGCCGCGGCTGAGGACGGGACCGGCGCCGAGCTTGACCTCGCCGGCCAGCTCCTTGGCGTCCGCGGCCGGCGTGTCGCTGCAGAAGTCGCCGTCGAGCACGATGAGCACATCGGGCTGCAGCCGCAGGGCAAACGCCTTGGCGCCCATGAACGTCGTCTCCTCGTGCACGGTCGCCAGGCCGATGAGCCGCGCCGCGCCCGGATCGTCCGCGTACTGCTCGAGCGCGCGCACCATGGTGTAGACGCCGCCGCGGTCGTCGAGCGCCTGTGTGGCGACCACGTCCGCCGACAGCTCGATGAAGTCGGGCGTGAAGGTGACGGGATCGCCGACGGCCACCCGCGCGAGCGCGCCGGGGCGATCGCCGGCGCCGATGTCGAGAAACTGCTCGTGAAGCTGGGGCGCCTTGTCGCGGTCCTCCACGGGGATGATATGCGTGGGCTTGCGCCCGCCCACCGCGTGCACGTCGCCGTCGCGCCCGTGGATCACGAAATGGCGCCCCGGCACGAGGAGCGGAGCCACGCCGCCGATCCGCTCGACGGACACGTAGCCGCGCTCGTCCACGTGCGTGACGATGAGGCCGATCTGGTCGGCGTGAGCGGCGATCGCGACCAGCGGTCCGTCCGCGGGCCCGATCTGGAGCCAAAGGTTGCCGAGCGGATCGCCCTCGGCGCTACCGAGCGGCGCGAGCCGGCGGCGGACGACGTCCTGCACGGCCGCCTCGAACCCGGTCGGTCCGGGCGTGAGGCAGAGCTCGCGGAGCAACTCCAGGTCGGCGCTCGAGCCTGGTCCCTCTGCGCTCACCCGCCCCCTCCTCTGTCTGCGCCATCCGTCGACCTTGGGCCGTTAGTCTACTGTACGGCGAAGCGGGCGTGAGTTTGCAGTGATGGGGAATACGTAGCATGTCATACGTACTGCGCTTTCCTGAGGGGGTACGTTCAAGCCGCGCGTGTGAGGGAGTCGTGATGGAGGAGGCAAGACCGAAGTGGCTGCGCAGTACCAAGGGCGCGCCCTTCACCGGCATCGGATCTCTCGAGGCGGACATCCTGGCCGTCGTCTGGGAGAAGGACCGGACCACGGTCCGGGCGGTGTACGAGACCTTGCGCGAGCGGCGCACGATCGCCTACACCACCGTGATGACCGTGATGAACAACCTGGTCAAGAAGCACCTGCTCGACCAGGACAAGAGTGGGATCGCCTACGTGTACACGCCCGCCATTCCGGGGCGTGAAGTCGGACAGACGGTCCTCGAGAGCGTGGTGCACAAGCTCATCAACGATCAGACCGGCGTCGCCGTCGCGATGCTGCTCGGGCTCGAGGAGGACCTGACGCCCGAGCAGACCGACGAACTCCGCGCCTGGGCACGCCGGGAGTACGGCGGCTGAAGCTGGCGGGCCGGCGGGCACGGACCCACGCCGGCCCGGGTCACATCGATTCCGGCGCGCCGACGCCGAGCAGGCCGAGCCCGGCGGCGAGCGTGGACCGTACTGCCGCGCAGAGAGCCGACCGGAATGCGGTCACGTCCGCGTCGTCGCTGAGCACGCGGCAGTGGCGGTAGAAGACGTGGAACTCCGCGGCCAGCTCCCCCAGATAGCCGTGCACCCGGTGCGGCGCGCGCTGCTCGGCCGCGTTGACCAGGATGTCGGGGAAACGCGCCAGGGCGCGCAGCAGGGCGCGCTCGTGCGGGTCCAGCGTCACGGCCGGGACGGCTCCGCCGGCCGGCCGTCCCTCACCCGGAAGGTTGCGCAGGATGCTGCAGATGCGCGCGTGCGCGTACTGCACGTAGTACACGGGGTTCTGGTTGTTCTGCTGCACCGCGAGGTCGATGTCGAGCTCCAGCGTGGTGTCGTGTGAGCGGCCGACCAGCAGGAAGCGGGCCGCATCGACGCCGATCGCGTCGATGAGGTCGTCCACGGTCACGATATCGCCGCGACGCTTGCTCATCCGCCGCGCCTCTCCGCTCTCGAGCAGGCTCACGAGCTGGCCGATGATGAGCTCGAGCTTGTCCGGGTCGTGCGGCGGCAGCGCCGTGAAGGCGGCCTTCATGCGCGGCACGTACCCGTGGTGGTCCGCCCCCCAGATGTCGATCATGTGCTCGAAGCCGCGGTCCATCTTGTCGCGGTGATAGGCGATGTCGCTGAGGAAGTAGGTGGGGTCTCCGGTCTGGCGGATGAGGACCCGGTCCTTGTCGTCGCCGTACCGGGTCGTCGCGAGCCACGCGGCGCCTCCCTCGTCGTAGAGGAGCTGCTCGCCGTCCAGGTCTGCGAGGGACTTGCCGACCTCCCCACCGAACCCGCGGTGCTCGCCGTCGCCCTCGTAGAGACTGCTCTCCGACGTCCAGACGTCGAACGGCACGCGCAGGCCCTCGAGGGTCACGCGGAACTGGGCGAGGATCGCGTCACGTCCCCAGAGCTTGATCTCGCCGAGGAGGTCGTCCGGCAGCGCCGTCACGTCCGGCGCCACCGCGGCGATCGCCTCGCGGTGGCGGTTGCCGACCGCGGCGATGAGCTCGTCGGCGAGATCGAGCAGGTAGTCACCCTGATACCCCTCCTCGGGGACGGGCACGTCGAGGCCGAGCCGCTCACCATAGCGGGCGGCGAGCGACTGTCCGAAGCGGGTCATCTGCGTGCCGTAGTCGTTGACGTAGAACTCGCGGGTGACGTCGTGACCGACGAAGGCGAGGATGCGGCACAGCGCATCGCCGTAGGAGGCGTAGCGCGCGTGCCCGACATGAAGGGGGCCGGTGGGATTGACGCTGACGAACTCCACGTTCATCCTCTGCCGGGCGCCGGCCGGCAGGGAGCCGCGACCGTAGTCGCCGCCCTCGGCGAGCAGCCGGTCCAGGGCGCCGCGGTACCAGGAGTCTGTCAAGAAGAGATTCAGGAAGCCGGGCCCGGCGACCTCGAAGCGGTCGCAGACGCCGGCCCCGGGGCCCGCGAGCCACCGTGCGCCGACCGCCTCGGCCAGCTCCCGCGGCGCGCGGCCGGACTTCTTGGCGCTCACGAGCGCCGCATTGGTCGTGACGTCGCCGTGCTCGGGGCGTGCCGACAAGGCAAGCTCGACGGCCGGCGCCGCTCCCACGGGTGCTCCAGCGGCCGCCAGCTCCTCGTCGAGCGCGCCCTGGAGCGAGGCCGCCAGTCCGTTCAGGTCGTAGAGATCGTCGCTCATCGTCCACCATGGGGTCGCCGGCGCCGGCCGGGCGGCCGGCGCCGGGTGATTCTATCCGCCCGGGCGACGCCTTGCGACAGTGCCGGTCGAGGGCCGGAGGCGCAGCCTCAGTGGTGATACGGCTCGCCGCGCAGGATCTTGCCGGCGCGGAAGAGCTGCTCGAGCAACACGACGCGGGCAAGCTGATGCGGCAGAGTCATGGCCGAGAGAGAAAGGGCGTCCGTGGCTCGCACGCGGACCTCAGATGCCAAGCCGAGCGACCCGCCGATCACGAAGGCGGCGCCGCCCCGCTCGAACGACCGCTGAAGCCTGGCGGCGAAGGCCTCGGTGTCCAGCGCGGCGCCCTCGACGACGAGCGCGGACACCACCGGCGCCTGCGGCCACGCCGCGAGCAGGCGCCTCCCCTCGTCGCGCAGCACCTCGGCCTCGCTGCGCCCGCGCAGGGCCACCTCCTTGACCTCGCGCACGGTGATCGTCATGTGCGGCCTCAGGAGTTCGATGTAGTGGCGTGCGGCAGGGGCGAGGTCGCGGTGCAATGACCCTACGACGAGGAGCTCGACGCGCGCCGCCACGTGCGCCGGCTCAGGAGCGGGGCGGACCGGAGTAGAAGGCGACACGGCCCGGCCCCCCGCTCCGGGCCGTGTACATCGTCGTCGCGGCCTTGGCGACGATCTCCTCGGCCGTGAGCCCGTCGGCCGGGAAGCTCGCGACGCCGGCGGAGGCGGTGAGGGCGATGGCGCGGCCACCGGTCTCGACGGCCAGCTGCTGCATGGTCCCGAGCACGCGCCCGAGAATGGCGTCAGCCTCCTGGTCGGCGGTCTCCGGAAGAACCAGGAGGAACTCGTCGGCGCCGTAGCGGCAGACCAGATCGCAGCTGCGCAGCTGCGCGGTGATGGCTGCCGCCCAGTGCCGCAGCACCTCGTCGCCGGCTTCGCGTCCGGCGCTTTCGTTGACCACGGCAAAGTCGTCGAGATCGATCATCACGAACGCGACGTTGCGCCCGTAGCGCTCGGCCCTCGCCAGCTCGAACGCGGCCCGCTCGCGCAGCTGCCGGAAGTTCATGAGGCCGGTCAGCGGGTCGTGCGTCTCGTGCTCGCGACGCTCGTGGAGCAGGCGCAGGTTGTCGAGCGCGACGTCCGCCTGGTCGGCCAGGTGCGCGAGCAGCCGGCGCTGCGCATCCGGGTTGAAGCCGTTCTCCTGGTAGAGATAGCCGGCCTGCTGACCGGCGTAGCCCTCGAACTGGCACACGGTATCGCCCAGCCCCCAGCACATGGTCTCCTTGGTGAGGACCTCCGTGCCGGTGATCTCCTGGAGCACGCCGTCGATGATGCCGCGCTCGACGTCGCACACCGCGGTGCCCGTGGCCGGCAGCCGTTCGCAGCTGAGGCAGTGACTGAGCTTGACCAGGACGCGCTCCTCGTCGACCTCGACCTCGAGTTCGCCCAGCTTCATCTCCGCGAACCAGTCCTTGAGCCCCTGGATGGAGGTGATGCCGAGGTCGCGGCTGCAGCGCTTGCTGGCGAGGTAGATGGCGGGCCCGGCGCTCTCGCCGAGGATCTCGGGGAGGATCGAGAACTGCAGCAGGCGGACGAGCGACGCCGGCGCCACGGCGTCGGCCGGCGTCGTCGCCAGCACCTCGCCGGCGGCCGGCCAGACTCGCTTCTCCTCGGACGTGGTCAACGCGATGACGCTCCGCAGCGTACGCGCGAAGACGGTAGCCAGAGACACTTCTTCCTGTGAGCGCAGCCCCATGCTCATCCTCTCGGTGGCCACGAAGACGCCAGGGTCCGCAGCGGCCACGATGTCTCGTCGAGCAGCCCGCATGCCCGCAGGGCGACTCTGCCTATACTATAGGCCACGGAGGCGGCGCCCAGACATACCATCGCGCCCCGGCGCCCGTGAAGCGTAACCAGCCCAGTGTACGCCGGAAGGGCCAGCATGACGCCAGAACGAGAACAACGACCCGACGAAGACGGCGAGGGCCTCCTCAAGACGGAGGCACGCCGCTGCGGCCTCGACGCTCGTGCCGCCCTGCCCGCGGCGGAGCGCGAACGCCTCAGCGCGGCCGTGTGCGCCCGCGCCGCCAGCCTCCCCGAGCTGGCCGCCGCCGGTACCGTCATGTCGTTCGCCTCGTTCCGCACCGAGCTCGACACCGCGCCGCTCGCGGAGCGGGTGCTCGCGGCCGGCAAGACGCTCTGCCTGCCGCGCATCCGCAGCGCCCGGACGATGGAGGCGTTCCGCGTCACCGATCCGGCCTCGGACCTCGTCGCCGGGACCTGGGGCATCCCCGAGCCGCGAGAGGGGCTGCTCGAGATCCCTCCGGAGGAGATGGACATCGTGTTCGTACCGGGTTCGGCGTTCGATGAGGAGGGAGGCCGCTGCGGCTACGGCGGCGGCTTCTACGACACCTACCTTCGGCTCACCCGCCCGGGCACGCCCTGGGTCGCCCTCGCGTTCGAGACGCAACTGATGCCCCGGATCGTGTGCGAGACGCATGACCTTCCGGTGACGGCGATCGTCACCGAGACGCGGGTGATCAGGCCCGGCTGAGGCCCAGGGCCGCGGCGAGCTCGCCGCCGAGGCGACGGGCCTCCGCGAGCAGCGCACCGTCGGCAAGCGTCGCCGTGTTGCCGCGGCGCGGACTGGCGACAACGGCGACGACGGAAGGTCGGGATGCGGCGTCCCCGACGTACCCGGCAGCGCCGTGCGTCGCCCGCAGATCAGCCGTTGTGGAGGGCGATCTGGACCTCGTCGCGGACGCGCAGCAGCGCCGCGGCGACGGTGTCCGGGTCCTCGTGGAAGCGGGCCGCAGGCATCGGTACGGAGATGGCTGCGGAGCTCCCATCGATGTCGGTGATGGCCACGCCGACGCTGCAGATGCCGGTGCGATGCTCCTCGCAGTCGTAGGCGAGCCCGCTGTCGCGCACCTCCTCCAGCTCGGCCAGGAGCGCCTTGCGGCTGATGGGTGTGTGCTGCGCCGGCGTCTCCAGTCGCTGGGGAAGCCGGGGCTTGATCTCGTCCTGGGGGAGCTGGGCGAGCAGCGCCTTGCCGTTGGCCGTGCAGTACGCCGGGAAGCGGGCGCCGACGCGCGAGACCACCATGAGCGAGCGCTGTGGCGCCGGATGCTGGGCGATGAAGAGCACGTGCATGCCGTCCAGCACTCCAAGATCGACGGTCTCGTTGAGCTCGCGCGCCAGCTGCTCGAGGTACGGCCGCACGACCGTCGGCAGATCGCGCTTGGCCATGGCGAGGCGCATGATGCCGGGTCCCAGGTGAAGACGGCCGGTGGCGGCGTCGGTGTAGATGAAGTCCTCGTGCTCGAGGGCGCCGCGAATGCGGTGGACCGTGGTCCGTGGCAGACCGGACCGTGCGACCAGCTCGCTGAAGGTCAAACCTCCCGACGAGTCGGCCGCCAGCAGCCGCAGGATCGTGGCGGCCCGGGCGAGCACCTGGACGCCGTTGCGTTGTTCCTTCTCCACGTCGCGATCGGTCTCGATCACGAGTCTCCTCCATCGTCGTGCTTCCCGGCCCCGGCCCCGGCCCCGAGGCGAGGGTCCGCGGTCTCACCGCGGGCGGCTCAGAAGAGCCGCATCATGTGGCGCCGGCCAGCCGGCGCGTCATCCCCGCGCCCCGGACGCCGCGCCGGCGGCGCGGGCCTCAGGACCTCACACGCGCCGTCGTCAGGCGGGCTCCGCGAGGGGCGGATCCGACGCGTCTGCCGGCCCACCGTCGTCACCCGGGGGTGGCGCCTCCAACACAAGCCGGCGCCGGACCGGGAACAGGTGGATGTTCCAGCGCTTCGCGACGAAGCCCCAGATGCCGCGCGGCGCCTTCGCCGCCATGATCACAGCGATCACGCCGAGCAGGAGCAGGTACGACGTGCCGTACTGACTCAGGTTCTGCAGGAGCGCGAAGTAGATGACCGAGCCGATGATCGGACCCTCGATCGTGCCGAAGCCGCCGATGACCACGATGAACAGCGCGTACGCCGTCCAGTTGATGCTGAACGCGGCCGTCGGCTGGATGCGGAGCAGGTTCAGGGCGACGACGGCGCCCATGGCGCCGCAGCCGAAGGCCGCGATCACGTAGACGAGCAGCTTGGATCGGAACACGTTCACGCCGGAGCTCTGCGCGGCCAGGTCGTTGTCCCGGATGGCCGTGAGGGCCAAGCCTACGCGCGAGCGCAGGAGGAAGTACACCAGGAGGATGGAGCCGACGGCGACGCCCAGCCCCAGGAAGTACGTGCCCTGGATGCGCGTGTCGATGGGCAGGCGGGCGGCCGACAGGATGGTCTTGCCGGAGCCTCCGCCCGTCGCCTGGATGTTGGCGACGATCAGCCGCACGACCTCAGCCACGACCCACGTGCCGATGGCGAAGTAGCCGCCTTTGAGGCGGAACAGCAGCGGGCCGACCGGCAGCGCGACGACCGCCGCCAGTACGCCGGCGAGTGGCACCGCGATGAAGGGGTGGAGGCCCAGGATGTCGGCGATCAGCCACACGCCGTAGGCGCCGAGGCCGACGTAGGCCTGCTGGCCTACGGAGATGAGGCCGGCGTAGCCGCCGAGCAGGTTCCACATCTGGGCGAGGGCCAGCAGGGTGAAGAAGGTCACCAAGGTCCGGATCGTGCCGGTCTGCGCCCAGAAGGGCACACTGGCGAGCACGGCGACGACCGCCAGGAACACGATGAGCACGTAGCGGTGCATCGGCGCCGACCGCGCGATGCGGAACGCCGGGATACCTTTGGAGGGCATGGACTCCAAGGGCGTGCTCATGCCGTCACCGTCTTCGCGAAGAAGCCGCTCGGCTTGAAGGCCAGGACCGCCAGGAACACGACGTGCCCCACGAAGATGCCCCAGCCGGCGCCGAAGGCCTGGGCGCCCAAGGTCTGCGAGACGCCGAGGATGATGCCGCCGATGAGCGTGCCCCAGATGGAGCCCATGCCGCCCATGATGACCGCCTCGAAGGCGAAGATGAGGCGGAACGGGCCCTGACTCGGGTCGAACGTCGTGCGGACCGCGAGCAGGATCCCGGCGAGGGCGACGATGGCCAGGGCGATGGCCATGGCCAGGCTGTAGATGTGGCGGTTGTTGATGCCCATGAGCTCGGCCGCTTCCTGATCGTCGGAGGTGGCCCGGAAGGCACGGCCGAGGGTCGTCCTGTTGAGGAACAGCTGGAGCGCCGCGATGACCGCGACGGCGACGCCGAACACGATCAGCGGGTACCAGCCGACGGCGAGCTGGTCCGTGATGCGGACGCTGGCGTTCTCGATGGCTCCCGCGTCAAGGCCCTGTGAGTCGGCCGAGAACTGCATGATGAGCGCGTTCTGGATGATGATCGACAAACCGAACGTGACCAGGATCGGCCGCGTATCGTCGGTGCCGATGGTGTAGTTGAGCAGCCCGCGCTGCAGCACGTAGCCCACGCAGAACATGATGGCGATTGACGCGAGGGACGCCCAGAACACGCCCAGGCTGAAGCTGTCCAGCAGAAACAGGGCGACGAACGCGGCGAGGATGCCGAGGTCGCCGTGAGCGAGGTTGACCAGGCGCATCACGCCGAAGACGAGGGCGAGCCCGGTCGCGAACAGTGCGAACAGCCCGCCCAGGAGGACCCCCTGTACGGCGACATTCACCCAATCCATGCGATCACATCCCGAAGTAGGCCGCGGTGATTTGCTCGGAACTCAGGTCGCCGGGCTGGCCCTCCAGCGAGATCCTGCCCTCGAGGAAGCAGGCGACGTAGTCGGCCACCGTGAGCACGTGCTGCACGTCTTGCTCGACCACGAGGATGGTCGTGCCCTTCTGCACCAGGTGGCCCATCGCCTCGTAGATGCGCTTGATGACGACGGGTGCGAGACCGAGCGAGACTTCGTCCAGGAGGATGAGGTGAGGGTTGGACATGAGCGCCCGCCCGATGGCCAGCGCTTGCTGCTCGCCGCCCGACAGGCTGGAGGCCTGACGCTTGATGAGAGGCCTGAGAAGCGGGAAGAGCTCCAGCACCGACTCGACGTTCCACTCGCCCTTGCGGCCCCCGTAGGCGCCGATGAGCAGGTTCTCGTGGACCGTGAGGCTCGGGAACACGCGACGTCCCTCGGGCACGAGGGCGATGCCCATGCCCACACGCGTGTGGGCCGGCACGTTGTTGATGGCCTCGCCCTGGAACAGCACCTCGCCCGACGTCGGCCTGAGCAGGCCGGCGAGCGTCTTGAGCAGCGTGGACTTGCCGCCGCCGTTGGCGCCGATGAACGCGAACGTCTGTCCTTCCTCGACGGAGAAGCTGACCGAGAACAGGGCCTGGAAGTCGCCGTAGAAGACGTCGACGTCCTTGACCTCCAGGATGCTCATATCGGCGTCCCCCCCATGTAGCAGGCCTGTACTTCGTCGCTGCACATGACCTCGTTGGGGTCGCCCTCGATGAGCAGGGCGCCGAAGCTGATGGCGCAGATGCGATCGACGACCGCGAGCAGCGCGTGGACGATGTGCTCGATCCAGACGATCGAGATACCGCCCTGGCGCAGCTCCTTGATGGTGCCGATGAGGACCTCGACCTCGGTCTCGGTGAGGCCGCCGGCGATCTCGTCCAGGAGCAATACCGTGGGATCGCCGGCGAGCGCCCTGGCCAGCTCGAGCCGCTTGCGGTCGAGCAGGGGCAGGGCGCCCGCCTGGTGATTGGCCTTGTGGGCGAGCCGCGTCTGCTCGAGCACCTCGACGCAGCGCCGGTAGCTGGCGCGCTCGCTCGCGCCGCGGGCATACGCGGCGCACACCAGCACGTTCTCGAACACGCTCATGTCCGAGAACGGCTTCGGGATCTGGTAAGTCCGTCCCAGTCCGAGCCGGCAGATGCCCTGCCGCGCAACGTGCGTCACGTCCTTGCCCTTGAACTCGACCCGACCCGAGTCGGGCCGATACACGCCGGTGACGAGGTTGAAGAACGTCGTCTTCCCGGCGCCGTTCGGCCCGACGATGCCCAGTGCTTCGCCTTCGTGGAGCTGCACGCTCAAGTCGTCGATGACCTTCACGCCACCGAAGGACTTGTTGAGTCCGGTGGTCTGGAGCACCACGGTCATGAGCATCTACCATCCTGCATCGCTTCTACCTCGTGGTGACGCGGCGGAGCAGGATTGGGCAGCGGGGTCGGGTCAGCCACACTCAGTATTCCATCTGCGCGATCTCGGCGTTGGTGGGCACCTCCGGGGCGATGGAGTTCTCCACGATCTTGAGGTCGAACGGGTAGCTCTCCCCCTGGACCCACTGGCCGCCCACGAGCGGCGTGATGCAGACGTTCGGGACCGGGTTCAGGTCGCTTCCGTTCCAGTGGACGGGGCCGCTGATGGTCTCGATGTCGGTGGCTTGGACGGCGGCGATGATCTGCTCTTTGTCGTCGATGTTCTCGGTGCGCTTGATGGCGTCGGCCACGACCTCGAACACGGCGTAGTGCATGATCGGCTGCGTCCACTGCTTCCCGGTCGTCGACTCGTAGGCGTCGCCGATCTCCTGGCTGGTCTGGCCGGTGAGTGACGAGGTGAACGGATGCTGCGGCGTCCACCACACCTCAGTGGTGAGGCCGTAGCCGATGTCGCCAACAGCCTCGAGGGCCGACGGGAAGAGGAGAGCCTTCGCGATGGTGACCAACGGGGGCTTGAGGCCCTGCTGATAGGCCTGCTTCCAGAAGTTCGTGAAGTCGGGCGGGATCATGACGCCGTTGAGGATGTCAACGCCTGCGGCCTTGAACTTGGAGATCTGGGAGGTGAAGTCCTCCGTGCCGTTCTGATACCGGCCGGGGTCGGTGAACTTGTAGCCGGCGGGGCCCCAGAAGGTGGGCATGCCCGTCTCGGCGTCGGCCCACGCGTTGCCGTCGGCGTCGTTCGGCCACATCACGCCGATCTTCTTGTTGGTCGGGAAGCTGTCCCACATGGACATGAACACGGCGGCCGCCGACTCGGAACCCCAGAAGGAGTGGTAGGTCCACTTGAATGGGTTCTCGGGATCGCCGCCGCGGCCGAAGAAGTAGGCCTGCCACGGACAGTCGTTGGACACGCACGGGACGCCGAACGCCTCGCACTGGTCCGCCACCGGCGGCACCGTGTCCGGCGTGGAGGCGACCATCATGATGTCCACGGCGTCGTTGTTGATGAGGTCGCCGGCCACGGTCGCGGCGCGGTTCGAGTCTGACTGCGAGTCCTTGATGATGAAGTTGATCGGGTGCACCGCGCCGTCGGCCGTGGCGAGGCCGTCGGCGACAGCTTCGCTCCACTGGTCGACGCAGAACTGGTCCGCCTCGCCGAAGGCCGCCAACGGACCGGTGAGCGGCGACACGAAGCCGATCTTGATCTCGCGGCCTTCGCCCTCACTGGCGGTGTCGCTGCTCTCGCCCCCGCACGCGGCGAGCACGCCCCCGAGCCCACCGGTGGCGCCCAGAGCAAGGCCGGTGGCGCCGGCCGTCTTGAGGAAGTCACGACGAGAGATCGGCGTCTTGATGCCCGTCTCGGTCGTCTTGCGGGTTTTGTCCTCTGAACTCATACCGCCTCCTTAACGTGGTCCCGCCCCCGTCCGTCGCCCAAGCCGGGCGACGCGGCGGGCCGGGACCCCCCCGATGGCCTTCTCGAATGCCGGTGCTGCGAACGGGCGCCCGTACCGACTGCCTCAGAACACCGCGCGCGCACCTCTCAGAGCCTAGTCAACGGTGCGATACCACCTCCATGGCCATCCACCATACGGACGTTCCCTCCCACGATACGGGCATCATATAGCCGGGCTCCAGACTGTCAAGCAACGGTTCCGCCCCGCGGTACGCTCGGACCGCGCTTGCCTCAGGCTCCGTTGACGAGCTCCGGATGGAGCTGGAGCCGCTCCACGACTTCGGCGACGGACGCGGGCTGCAGTTGCATCGACTGGGCGATGCCGACGAGGCGCTCGACCAGCTGCCGGTTCGACTCGGCAGGGACACCCTTCTCGAGCGCGAGGGTGTCCTCCATGCCGGTGCGCGCGTTCCCCCCCATGGCCAGGCCGACCGCCGTCATCGGGAGGTTGGCCCTGGCCACGCCGATGACCTGCCAGCTGGTCCCCTCGGGCAGTTCGCGTACGAGGTACGCGAGGAGTCCCGGGTCGCCCTTCATGCCGCCGCGGACGCCCATCACGAACGAGACCTGCAGCGGCGGGACGAGGAGTTCCTTGTGCAGCAGGTAGAGCATCATCTCGAGATGGCCGGTGTCGTAGATCTCGACCTCGGGCTTGACGCCGAGCTCGATCATCCGGGCCGCCAGCTCCATCATCTGCTTGGGAGGGTTGCGGAACTCCGCGGCGGCGAAGGTCATCGTGCAAGGGTTGAGCGTGGCCATCGCGGGCTTCGCCTCGACCAGGCGCATGCGTTCTTCGTAGGTGAACTGGAGCCCGCCCGTGGAGAGCTGCGTGATGCCCGGGCACACCTCGCGAACGGCCTCGACCGTGCGCCGCGCGACGCCGAGGTCGGCCGTCATTTCGCCCCGATCGTCACGCAGGTGGATGTGGATGACGGCCGCGCCGGCCTCGTGGCAGGCCTTGGCGTCCGCGGCGATCTCCGCCACGTTCCCCGGCATGCCGGCGTTGTCGGCCTTGGTCGCCACGGGTCCCGTGAGCGCCGCGGTGATGATCGGTCTGGGCATGATGGCCTCCTCGGAGGTCGTGGGGTCGGGAATTGTCTGGCGCGCGGGTGCACACGCGAGGGCGGAGGTCCGTCCCCGTGCCGTCCGCGTGCGCGCGTCGTCCCCGCCGGAGAACCCGGGACACGCTCCCGCAGTCCCGGCTCAGAACTCGCGGGGCTCCGGATAGGGGATTGCGACGAGCATCGTCGCCGGCGAGTTGGTGTGGTTCAGGATCGAGCGGGCCTCGTCCGGCGCCAGGTAGATGGAGTCCCACTTCTTGAGGATGACCTCGCCCTCCTCCGTCTTGACGGTGACTTCACCCTCGAGCACGAAGTAGACCTTCTCGATCGGGGTGGCGACGTACTCGCAGCCGCCCCCGGGCAGGAAGTGAGAGATGCTCATCCAGAAGTTGCGGGTCTTGCTGACCTCGAACCCCTGCAGGCGCAGGCCGTACACGTCGAAATGTCCGGGGGCCTCGTAGCTCGGGGCCTCGTCGTACCTGGTGACCTCCATGCCTCACTCCTTCTCGAGCCGTGTCCGGCTTCTCCGAATGAATACGAACGCCGTCAAGCGCCACACCGTGCCGTCCCGTTGCGAACGCCAACGGGCGCCACGCCGTCGGCCCCTGGGGGCGACAGGCGGATCAGTAGCCGGCTCCGGGACCGTAGCCGGTGCCGGCGTAGGTGTACGTGCGATCCGGCACGTCGTTCAGGTCGTCCTCGTCGATCTCGGCGGCGCAGCGCACCATGGAGCCGTCGCCCATATACCAGCGGATCGGGAAGCAGAAGAAGCGGAACCGCTTGCCCCTGACCTTGTCCAGGTCGCCGCCGAGGTTCTCGACGCCGACGATGCCGTGGCCGAGCATCTGCTTGTGGCAGGGCTCCCAGGTCCCCTCGCAGCCGATCGCCTCGAGGTCGCCGAACTTGGCGTCGTAGGCGTCCTGGCCGTGCACCTCGATGTAGACGGCCTTCTCGAACTCGGCGTAGGCCTCGATGCCGTACTTCTCGATGTACTCCTCGGTGATCGGACGGCCGGAGGCGCCCGGGAGGTTCATCTGCGGCGGGCCGTTCTTGCCCATCGCGGTGTGGAGCGGATGGTCGAGGGCCTGCATGTCCATGGCCACGACCTTGACCTGCCTTTCGACGAACCACCTGCCGACCTCGACGCCGGTGCCGCAGGAGTACTGGTAGTAGTCCATGGAGTCGTCGAACTTGCGGTGCATGCCGGTGTTGAGGCACACGACCATGCCCTTGAGCTCCTCAGGCTTGATGCCGGCGCGCTCGCAGGCGTCCTCGATATGCGCGGGCAGGATGAGGCCCCACTTCTCGATCTGGATGTCGAGGCAGACGGCGTCGCCGGTGTAGGCGTCGACCGGCATCTCGTGCGTGTAGCGGGCACGTTTGCCGTTGAACTCGCGCTCCATGACGTGACGAGGAGCGTCGGCGTGGGTGCCGGTGTGCTGCACGCAGTCGATGCGTTGCGTGAGGACACCGCCCTTCGCCAGGGTGTGCATGGAGTCGATGACCGGCTTCACGAAGTACGGCCACCGGGGAATCTCCGCGCTGAAAGGATGTGTGAGGTCAACGAATACCTTCTTGCCCATGGGCTTACTCTCCTCGGTCTCGTTACAGTCACGGCAGACGGGCTCTCGCGCACCCGGACTGCCCGCCGACGATGATGTGGCGGCCGTGCGCCCGGTGCTCGACTATCCGCATCTCGGACACGAAATGCCGTATCGTGGATACGCTAAGACGTCCCGAATCCGCTGTCAATACGGATCCGGCGTTGGAGGCGGCCGCCGGTCAGCTCGCGTCGATGGCCTGCTGGATGTCGTCGCGAGTACGTAGGAGCGCGGCGGAGATGCGCTCCTCGTGGCCGTCGAGGCGAGCGGCCGGCATGGCCACGGTGATGGCGGCCATGGCGCCGCCGGCATCCTTGAGGGCGGCGCCCACCGCGGATACGCCGAGCGTGTGTTCCTGGTGGTCGTAGGCCACGCCGGTGATCCGCGCCTCCTCGACCTCCCGGAAGAGCGCGTCCCGGTCGACGATGGTGTGGCTGGTGAGCGGCTCGAGACGCGGCGGTACCAGACGCGCCGCCTCCGCGTCCGGCAGCTCGGCCAGCAGCGCCTTGCCGCACGCGGTGCAGTAGAGCGGAAAGCGGTCGCCCACCTCCGCCACCACGCGCAGCGAGCGTTGCGGGACGTACTGGTCGGTGAACAGCGCCTCGTCGCCGTCGAGCACGACGAGCTCCACGGTCTCGTGCAGCTCGAGTGACAGGCGCTCGAGGAGCGGAGCCGACTCGTGCCGCAGATCGCGCCGGCCGGCGGCGGCGAGGCTGATGAGACCGGCGCCGATGTGCAGCTTGCCCGAGGGCGAGAGGCGCATGAGCCCCTCCTGGCAGAGCGCGCCGACGATGCGGTAGCAGGTGGAGCGCGGCAGGCCGACCTGGTCGGCGAGCGCGATGGGAGTCAAGCCCTCGGGCGTGACGGAGAGCGCCCGCAGCAACAGCGCCGCGCGCGAGAGGACCTGCACTCCGTCGCGCCGCTCGGCCGTCTCAGAACCCCCGCTCGGGATCGCCCAGCACGTGCACCAGGTAGGCCGCCAAACGCCTCCGCGACGCCTCGGCCGACTCGGGCGTCCACTCGGCGAACCCCTTGCCGCTCTTGAACCCGAGATCCCCGGCCTCGACCTTCGCGCGCAAGAGCGGCGACGGCTCGCCCGAGGCTTCGAGGTGCGGCAGGATGTAGTCGTGGATCGCCAGCGTGAGGTCGAGACCCACCATGTCCGCGTTCTCCATCGGCGCCAGGATCGGCAGGCGAAGGCCGGGACCGTAGCGAATGCTCTCGTCCACCGTCTCCGCGTCGGCGATGCCCCGCTCGACGATCGAGATGGCCTCCCGCCAGAGGGCATGCTGCAGGCGATTGGCGACGAAGCCAGGGACGTCCTTCTTGCAGACGATCGGGTGCTTGCCCACGCGTCGCAGCAGGTCCATGGTGCGCTCGACCACGACTGGATCGACGTGCTCGGTGCGCACGACTTCGACCAGCGGGATCAGGTACGGCGGGTTCCAGAAGTGCGTGCCAACGACCCGCTCCTTGCGCACGGTGCGGGCGCCGATCTCGGTGATGCCCATCACCGATGTATTGGTGCACAGGATCGTCTCGACCGGGCAGACGGCGTCGAGACGCTCGAAGACCTCTTGCTTGAGGGTGAGATCCTCGAACACGCACTCGACGACGACGTCGGCGCCGGCGGCCGCCTCCGCAAGGTCCGCGGTGGTGCGCACGCGGCCGACGGCGTCAGCGACGCCGTCGGCCGAGAAGAGACCGTGCTCGGCGAGGAAGGCGAGGTTCGCCGCGAGCGTGCCCGGGGCACGCTCGAGGGCCTCCTGAGACACGTCCTGGAGCGCGACCTCATGCCCGGCGGCGGCGAAGACCTGGGCCACGCCGACGCCCATCATGCCGCCCCCGATGACGGCGACGCACTCAGCACCCGTGGTGCTCACTGCAGCCCCCTTCAGCCGGAGGGTCAGGCGGCGGTGCTGCCGCCGTCGACCATCAGGATGTCCCCGGTGACGAAGTCGGACGCCGCCGAGGCGAGGTAGACCGTCGCGCCCATGAAGTCCTGAGGATCCGCGGCGCGGCCCCACGGGATGCGCTGCATGAAGATCTTGTAGAGCTCGGGGTCGTCGAGGACCTGCTGCGTGAGCGGGGTCCAGAAGATGCAGGGGGCGATGGAGTTCACGTTGATGTGGTACTTGGCCCACTCGGCGGCGAGTTGCTTGGTGAGCAGGTGTACCGCGCCCTTGGCGGTGCCGTAGGCGGAATACCCTCCGGGATGCCCGAGCTCGCCGCGCACGGAGCCGACGGTGATGATCTTGCCGCCGCCCTGGGCGATCATGCGTTTGCCGACAGCCTGGCAGACGACATACGTACCCTTGACGAGCGAGTCCATGACCTTCTGCCACTCGTCGAGCGGGAACTCCTCGGCGGCGAAGCGGTTGGCCTGGCCGGCGGCAGTGACGAGGATGTCGACCTTGCCGAACTCGTCGACGGTCTTCTGTACCATGGCCTCGACGCTCTCCGGGTCGACCGCATCGCACGAGACGGGCAGCACCCGCGCGCCGGTCGCCTCGGCGATGTCGGCCGCGGCCGACTCGACGTTCTCGGCGCGCCGGCTCGTGACGACCACACTCGCACCGAAGGCGGCCATCGCCTTGGCGGCGTCGTGGCCGAAGGCCCCCGACCCGCCGGTCACGATCGCGACCTTGCCGGTCAGATCGAACAGGCCGCGGATCTTGTCGACGCTCCAGATCTCACGCTCAGCCATCGCACGTCTCCTCTCGCGTCGTGTCCGGCTCACGGGCGACGGACCGGGGAGCGGCTTTCGCGCGATGCGGCTGTGACGAGCGAGCTCGCCCACAGCCCGGCGACCCCGTCACCGGGGTCCCATCCGGCCGTCCGCTCAAGGGCGAAATGCCCACGATACGGAACTGCTAGTCCATGATGCGAACACTCTTGCAGATGGCCGGGAGCAGGTCAAGCATCCCCCCGAGCGCCCTGCCGCGGGGTCCGCGAACGCTCAGACCCGCGCCGTGAGACCGCCGTCCACGTAGAGGATCTGGCCGGTGACGAACGCCGCCGCCGGCGAGACGAGGAAGAGCACGGGACCGACCACGTCGGCAGCCTCGGCCCAGCGCCCCATGGGAATGCTTGCGCGCAGGCCGGCGGCGAAGGCTTCGTCGGCGAGCACGGCCCGCGTGAGGTCGGTCTCGACGAAGGTCGGCGCGACGGCGTTCACACGGATACCGAGCTCGGCCCACTGCGCGGCGAGCGAGCGAGTCAGGGAGTCGACCGCGCCCTTGCTCGCCGAGTACTCCGCCTGCCCGAAGGTCGCGCCGAACCGCCCCCGCACGGAGGACAGATTGACGATCGCGCCCCCGCCGCTGCGCGCCATCTCCGCGCCGACGGCCTGGCAGCAGACGAAGGTGCCGGTGGCGTTGATCTCCAGGACGCGCCGCCAGTCGTCCACCGGGAGATCCTCCGCCCGCTTGCGCACAGTCACCCCGGCGGCGTTGACCAGGATGTCGATCCGGGAGAAGGCCGCGAGCACGTCGGCGACGGCGCGGCGCACTGAACGCTCGTCGGTCACGTCGACGGCGAGGCCGAGCGTGTCGACCCCTTGACCGGCGAGAGCGGCGGCGGACGCGGCGGCACGCTCCTCATCGACGTCGGCGACGGCGACGTGAGCGCCGTGGTCGGCCAGCCCCCGGGCGATCTCCCCGCCGAGTCCGCCGCCGCCGACGACCACGGCGCACCGTCCGGCGATGTCGAACACGTTCATGTGCCCTCCTCGTCTCTGGCCCCGCTCCCGCACGGCATCAGACGCGCCGGACCGGGCCCGAGGCAGGGCGGCTCAGACGCCGTCCAGGTCCCGCTGGATCGCGTCGCGCAGGGACAACAGCTTCGCCGTCACCGAGTCTTGATCCTGATAGAAGCGCGATGCCGGCATCGGCGTCGCGATCGACGCGCTGCGCCCGTCGACGTCGGTCACAGCTACGGCGATGGCGCAGATACCGTGGCGGAGCTCCTCACGCTCGTAGCCGAGGCCGGTGACGCGCACCTCCTCGAGCTCGCGCAGCAGTTCCCCGCGACTCCTGGGCGAGCCTTCCACCGTCGGCTCCAGCGTCCGCGGCAAACGGCGGCGGAGCTCGTCCGGCGAGAGCCGGGCGAGGAGCACCTTGCCACTGGCCAGCCTGTAGGCGGGAAAATGGGCGCCCACCCTGGCGATCGCCATGAGCTCGCGGTGCGGCGCCGGATGCTGCGCCAGGAACAGCACTCGCGAGCCGTCCAGCACGGCCAGGTCCACCGTCTCGTTGAGATCCCGGGACAGGCGCTCGAGATACGGCTCCAGCACGGTGAGCAGATCGCGGCGGCCCAGGACCGCCAGGCGCTGGAGCCCACGGCCGAGCTCGCGCAGGCCCGTCGCTTCGTCGACGCGCACGTAGCCGACCTGTTCCAGGGCGGTGCAGATGCGGTGCACGGTCGTCTTTGGCAGGCCCGTCCGGGACGCGAGCTGCGCCAACGTCTGGCCGCCGCGTGACTCCGCGAGCCCTTCGAGGATGGCTGCGGCCCTCGTGATGACCTGCATGCCGCCCTTCTGCGCATCAGTGTTGTCGTCAGGGCGTTGTGGCATCTCCGGGTCCTTCTCGGCTACGGCCGGTCAGTGTGCGTCGCCCTCCGCGCGGGCCTCCACCTGCACGAGACAGAAGTCAGCCGCCAGGGTGGTCTTCGCGCGATCCATCGCGCGCCGCCGCATGGCGCATGTCTCCTGCTTCCCCGTGACCTTCGGCGACCACGCGGAGAGCCGCACCGTCACTCGCTGGTGTTCCACCATGCGGCATGCTGTATCCGCACAGTGGTACTGTATCTCGGGTACGGCGGCAGGTCAATCGGCCCGGCGGGAAGCCGGTCGGAGCGCCGGACCCTGGAGAGCGTACGCGAGAATGGGCGCCCGCCCTCGAGGGAATGCGGGCGCCCGAACGGCTCGCAAGGGAAGCGCTTGCGAGGCGCCTTCTCGACGCGCCGAGTCGGCCGCGATCCAGAAGCACGTCGCCGAGGTTCTTGCTCTTGTCCAGATGAACGCTCGCCGAGTACGGCACGTAGCCCTCGGCCTTCGCCAGCACCGTGTGGGCGTGCCCGGGCTCGAGGGCGTCGACGACGACCTCGCCGAAGGCGTTGGCTGTCGCCTACCCGCCACCGAGCCGTCGCCGGCTGCCACCGAGAGCACAGCGCCGGTGCCGCACACTGCTGCGGGTGCCGGGCCCGGCTCCCTCGACGACGCTTCAGCGCGTGAGGCGCACCTCGCCGAGGTAGACGTCCGTGTCTGTGCGGACGTCGAACGCCCGCGGCGCGTAGCCGGGGTGCTCGACCGAGACGCGGTACGCGGCCTTCTGCG
>DASRZL010000125.1:0-25247 GCA_035686425.1 Thermoleophilia bacterium | reverse complement strand
GAGGAGGCGCGCGGCCGGGTCGCCGCGTTCTTCGGCGCCGAGCCGCGCGAGATCGTCTTCACCGGCGGAGCGACGGAGGCCAGCAACCTGGGGATCGTCGGCTACGCGCTGCGCAACAAGCGCAAGGGCGACCACGTGATCATCAGTGAAACCGAACACATCAGCGTGCTCAACATCGCCAAGTACCTCGAGAAGAACGGCTTCCGCGTCACGCGGGTGCCGATCGACCTCTACGGGCGCGTTTCGGCGAAGAAACTCCGCGCCCGCATCACCGACGAGACGATCCTCGTCTCGGTGCAGTGGGCGAGCAGCGAGATCGGCACGGTTCAGCCCATCGCCGAGATCGCCGAGATGCTCGATGGCACCGGCATCGCCCTGCACAGTGACGCCGTCGCCGCCGAGGGGCTCCTCCCCATCGACACGAGCGCCGTGCCGGTGAGCCTGCTCAGCCTCTCGAGCAACGACCTCTACGGGCCGCGCGGGCTCGGCGCCCTCTACGTCCGCAAGGGCGTGCAGGTCGCACCCGTCCTGCTGGGCGGCGGCCAGGAGCGTGGCCTGCGCTCAGGCAGCGAAGACCTCGCCAGCATCGCCGGTATGGCCGCGGCAGCCGACATCCTGGGCGGCGAGATGGGCGTCGAGGTGCCACGCATCCAGGCGATCCGCGACAAGCTGGTCGAACGCGTACTCGCCGAGATCCCCGACTCGCATCTCAACGGCCACCCAGAAGAGCGACTCCCGAACAACGCCCACTTCCGCTTCGACGCGGTCGAGGGAGAGGCGATGGTGCTGTCGCTGCGTGACGCCGGCGTCGCCGCGTCCACAGGCTCGGCCTGCAGCTCCAAGACGCTCGAGCCCTCGCACACGCTCATCTCCTGCGGCCTGCTGCACGAGGAGGCGCACGGTTCACTCGAGTTCACCTTCGGGCGCTGGAGCACGGCGGAGGACGTCGACCGCATCATGGCCGTTCTCCCCGGCGTGATCGGCCGCCTGCGCGCCCTCTCGCCCCTCTACAAGACGCACGCCCCTGCGGCCACCTGATCCCCCCGCCACCTGACTTTCGAAAGGCGCACCCTGATGAAATCGACGCAGTACACGGAGAAGACCCTCGAGCACTTCCGCAACCCGCGCAACGTGGGCACGCTGGAAGGGCCGAACGTCGCCGTCGGCCGCGTGGGCAACCCCGTCTGCGGCGACATGATGGACATCTACATCGACGTAGAGGACGACCGTATCAAGGACATCAAGTTCCAGACGTTCGGCTGCGGCTCGGCGGTCGCCACCTCGAGCATGATCACCGAGCTCGTCGTCGGCATGCAACTCGACGAGGCTCTCAAGGTGAGCCGCGGCGACGTCGCCGACGCGCTCGACGGCCTGCCGCCGATCAAGATGCACTGCAGCAACCTCGCCGCCGACGCGCTGCACGAGGCGATCAAGAACTGGCGCGAGGGCATCAAGCCGGAGGACGCGACCACGACGCCGGTGGAGAAGTCGTGCCATCCGCGGCCCGCGGAGGTCGTCGAGGTCGAGATCGCCAAGCTCGACGACTACGAGGGCAAGGGCCTCTACCGCACCGTCGGTGACCCCGGCGAACTGGCCGACGCGCGCGTGGTGGTACTCGACACCGGCGACCGCGCCGCTCAGCTGGCGATGGACCTCACCGACCACACCGGCCGCGTCGTGCTCATGGCGACCGGCAAGGAGCCGAGCGTGAGCCCTGCGGTGCGCTCGGCCCTTCGCCTCAGCGACGTCAAGATCCTGGCCGAGGCGCAGCCGCTCGAGCTGCTCGGCGAAGGCGAACTCGAGCGGATCCGCGTGCACGACCTCAACGAAGACGAGGAGTACGAGCTCACGGCCGACGCGTTCGTGGTGCTCGAGTAGGGACCGCCGCGCGCTGGAATCCGGCGGCGCGGCGCCCATACAAGGCGACGGGGCGGGTGACCTGAATGGTCACCCGCCCCGTCGCCGTGATGTAGAGGCGCCGCGCACCGCGCAAGAGCGCCACCTCGCAAAGCTCGGCGAACAGACGGCCGGCACACTGAAAGCGTCGTACGTCACGACCGGGCGCTGCTCCGCGATCACGAGTGGGCGCCGTTCCGGCTCAGTAGTTCTCGGCGAACACCTGGAAGTATGACTGCGGGTGCGTGCACGTCGGGCAGAGCTTGGGCGCCTTGGGTCCCTCGTGGATGTACCCGCACTTGCGGCACATCCAGCGGACCGTCTCCGGCTTCTCGAAGACCGCGGCCGTCTCGACGTTGTCGAGCAGCTTGCGGTAGCGCTCCTCGTGCATCGCCTCGGCCCTGGCGACCATGCGGAAGCTGGTGGCTACGTCCTTGAAGCCCTCCTGGTCGGCGACGTCGGCGAAGGACGGATAGAGGTCCGTCCACTCCTCGCGCTCCCCGGCGGCCGCGGCGGCGAGATGCTCGGCGGTGGTGCCTTCGAGCCGCCCCGCCGGGTACGCCGCGGTGATCTCGACGACGCCGCCCGCGAGGTGCGCGAAGAAACGCTTGGCGTGCTGGCGCTCGTGCTCGGCGGTCTGCAGGAAGACGGCGGAGATCTGCTCGTAGCCCTCCTTCTTCGCAGCCTTGGCGTAGAACGTGTAGCGGTTGCGCGCCTGGCTCTCGCCGGCGAACGCCTTGAGGAGGTTCTGCTCGGTCTTGCTGCCCTTGAGCTCGGCCATCGTTGCTCCTTTCGTGGGGGTCGCTGGCCCGTATTCTATCGCCGTGCGCCCATGGACTCACACGGCCCCCCGTCCCCGGTTCACGCCGCGTCGGCTCATACGCCCCCCGCGCCGGCTCGCGCGACTTCGGCGCCGCGAGAGAGACCCCGACGCCGAGAGTGCGTGAGTGGTGGGCTGGAGCAAGTCCGGACGTACGTCTAGGGGCGCAACGACACCGTTACACGTACGTCTGGACGTACTCGTCCGCAGGGAGGACATCCGGCGCCGGCCCGGGGAGACTCCGCGCGTAGAGTTCAGGGCGTGGGCAGGTCGACGCCCGCTTCAGCGGCGCCGCCGCTGGTCCAGCTCGCCCCGGCGGCCGCGGCCATCACGGCGGCCATCGCCGCCGCCTCGAGCGCCGAGATGTGCTGGCCGAGCACGACGAGCGCGGCCAGCGCGGCCACAGCGGGCTCGATGCTGAGCAGAACGCCGTAGGTCGCAGCGCGGACGCGACGGATGGCCACCAGCTCGAGGAAATACGGGAAGGCGGAAGACGCCACGGCGATGACGATACCGAGGATCACGGCGTTCCAGTGGCCGGAGAGGCGCACTCCGTCGATCGCGAGCAGTGGGGTCGCCAGGACGGTGGCGCCGATCATCATGAGCGCCGCGACCGAGAGAGGGTCCATGCCGGTCACGGCGTGCTTGGCAAGGAGCAGGTAGGCGCCCCAGCACACACCAGCCGAGAGGGCGAGCACCAGACCGAGGCCGGTGGCCGAGCCGGAGGGGCCGGCCAGCACGACCACGCCGGCGCCGGCAAGCACGATCCAGAGCCAGTCGAGACGCCGGCGAGTACCGAGCACTGCCACGCCGAGCGGCCCGACGAACTCGATGGCGACGACGATGCCGACGGGGATGCGGCTGATGGCTCCGTAGAAGCTGAGGTTCATGAGGAAGAGGGCCACCGCAAGGGCCGCCAGCGGCAGGCGATGGCCCCGGGGCGGCGGCGTCCACAGCGCGCTCGGCCGGATCAGGAGGAGCAGGAGCGCCGCGAAGGCCGTGCGCAGCCAGAGCGCTTCATAGACGCCGACCGACTCGATGACGCGCACGGCGAGCGCCGAGCCGGTCTGGATGGAGAGCGTCAGGATGACGACCAGCACGGCGGCGTAGGCCGCGTCGCGACGGGCGGAGCTCGTGCCGTCTGTACTCTCGCTCATGCCGGGAGTCTAGCGGAACGGCGGGCGCTGCCGCGCCGGCCCGCCGCCATGCATACGCAGCGCAGAGGACGCTTGTCGCCAGCCTCGGGCTCGTGGTATCTTGACGCCTTTCCCTGCCTGGCGGATCGTTCCGCTCCATTTCACCCGACGAGGCGAGGACGACATGAGCGCGAGGCCGAGAACCCCCACCCATGCCGAGGGCAAGCAGGCCGTCATGTACGGCCACCCCATTCCCGAGAACAGCTTCGCCGTGCGCGACCTCGTCCACAAGCTCCCCGGCGTCGGTCTGTTCGACCTCAGGCGCACGGAGGGCGGCGCCCACGCCTGCACCTTCTGCGGCGCCTGCCAGAAGAAGTGCCCCGTGCAGTGCATCGACGTGCGCCGCGACCCCTCGCGCTCGCACGGCAAGGGCAAGGACCGTCACTTCGCCGGCACGATCACCATCGACGAGCGCCGCTGCGTGACCTGCGGCCACTGCGTCGAGGCGTGCAGGTTCGACGCCCTCGTGCCGACCGCGCTCTATGAGGAGCATCGTCATCGCGTCCACAAGCTCGCCGAGAAGCCGTCGCAGCTCTCCAGCGGCCACAGCCTCTGCAGCGGCTGTGGAGCCTCCATCGTGGTGAACCAGATCCTCTCGCAGGTCGACAGCCACCACGTGGTGTCCGGCGCCACCGGCTGCCTCGAGGTGGCCACGACGCGCTACCCCTACACCGCCTGGAAGGGCAGCTACATCCACACCAACTTCGAGAACGCCGCGGCGACGCTCTCCGGCGTCGAGACGGCGTTCCGCGCCTTGCGCAAGCGCGGCAAGCTCGAGGACCGGGTCAAGTTCATCGCCTTCGGCGGCGACGGCGGCACCTACGACATCGGCCTGCAGGCGCTCTCCGGCGCCATGGAGCGCGGCCACGACATGCTCTACGTGTGCTACGACAACGGCGCCTACATGAACACCGGCTTCCAGCGTTCCTCCGCGACGCCGCACGGGGCGTGGACGACGACGAGCCCCGTCGGCGACGACCTGCCGGGCAAGATGGGCCACAGCAAGAACCTCACCGAGATCATGGTGGCGCATCGCCTGCCCTACGTGGCGCAGTCCTCGCCGCACGACCCGCAGGATCTCATCCACAAGGCCTCCAAGGCGCTGGCCGTCGACGGCCCCACCTTCCTCAATGTGCTCTCCCCCTGCCCGCGCGGCTGGCGCACGGAGAACGACGAGGGCATCGAGCTCAGCCGTCTCGCCACCGACTGCTGCTACTGGCCGCTCTTCGAAGTCAACGAGGGCCGGTACCGCCTGACCTACCGGCCGCGGCACAAGCAGCCGCTCGGCAAGTGGCTGGAACGCCAGGGGCGGTTCACCCACCTGGCGCTGCCGGGCAACGAACACATGCTCGAAGAGCTGCAGGAGTGGGTCGACTTCGAGTGGGACATGCTGCTGCGCAAGTGCGACGAGATCCCCGAGGACCAGTGGGACACGGCGAGCAGCCGCCACAAGGTGGAGCCGTTCGTGATGCACCCGAGCAAGGCTCACCTCGAGTCTCTGGGCGAGCCGCTCACGGCGAGCATGACCTATACGGCGCTCGACTGGGACGACTTCGACTGGGGCCGGCACTCGGGCATGAGCGACGGCGCGTTCGAGGATTAGGCGCCGGCCGCCGCGGCGGACACGTCGCCACGCTTGACCAAGGTCATGCGCTGGTCTCGTCCGTACGGGGTATCCTGAGTCACAGGACGAAGCAGCCGGGCCGGCCGCCGAGAGGCTCTCCGGCCCCGCGGCGAGGACGGTGGATGAGATGGATAGAGGCTGCCCCGGCCAGGACCGCAGCAAATGGACCCCGGACGACATCTTCGAGGTGCCGTGCGCCGGCTGCGGCAGGCCCATCGAGTTCTTCAAGGACGACGCGCGCCGCTACTGCCCCGTCTGCGGCGCCTGCACGCCCAATCCCAAGCAGGACATCGGCTGCGCCGCCTGGTGCGCGGCGGCCGACAAGTGCTCGGTCGGGCGCGAGTGGATCGTGGACGAGGAGCCGGCCGCGCCGGGCAGGACGACCTGACGTCGACGTGAGGGGCCGGGGCGGCGCTCGCGCCGCCCCGGCCCCTCGTACGTCACTACTGGCGCCCTTGCCCGGCGCGCAGCGGCCGTCCCCGGCCGCGCTCAGAGCTTCAGGTACGAGTCCGCGTAGAGGGTGTCGTTGCAGAGCATGCGGTAGGTCTTCCAGAGCTCGAGCTGCTGCTGGTCGTCCATGTCGACCAGCGACGGGTCGAGCTTGTCCATCGCCGCGACGGCGTCGTAGAGGGCCACGACGAGCTTGCCCAACGGCGTGCTCTCGTCGCGCTGCTCGGCGATGCGGATCCACTCGTTCTGGACGGTGTCCATCGGGTCGGCGATGGCGCTGTCGAGCCCCGCGCCCATGGCCATCACCATCAACACGCGGTTGATGAGCGGACGGACCTCGGGCAGCGCTCCGTTGGAGATGTTGGAGAGGCCGATCACGGTGGTCGGTGGCGGGTCGGCCATCATCTTGAACATGCGGATGGCCTCAACCGTCTCGAGCGCTACGTCCTGGTTGCAGTTGACGGCGAGGACGAGGGGATCGAGGAACACGTCCCGGACCGGCAGGCCGGCGGCCTCTGCCGCCGGAAGCAGCGCCTCCATGGCGATGCCGGCGCGGCCGTCGGCTGTGGTGGGGATGCCGTCCACGCCCATCGTGAGGGCGATGACCCTGGCGCCGTACTTCGCCGCCAGTTGCATCACGCTGTCGAGACGAGCCGGGTCGGCGGAGGCCGAGTTGAGCATGGCCGGCTGCTTGCAGACCTTGAGGCCGGCCTCCATCGCCGCAAAGTTCGTCGTGTCGAGCGAGAGCGGCACATCGGTGACTTCCTGTACCGCCTCGACGATCCACGGCATGATCTCGTGGCCGCGCTTCTTCTGTGGTCCGATGTTCAGGTCGACGATCCCCGCGCCGGCCTCGACCTGCGCCAGCGCCATCTTCTGGATCGGCTCCGCGTCGCGCGCCTCGATGGCCGCCTTGACCGGCGGCGCGATGATGTGGATGTTCTCACCGATGATGAGCACCGGCGGCCTCCTTCTCCTCGGGTTGGGTGAGCATGGCCGCGACGACGGGCGCGAGTGCACCGTTCAGGGCGCTGTCGGCCGGCAGACCCACGAGGGCCTTGCCGGCGGCGTCGTATTCCGCGACGAGCGGATCGTCGGGCAGTACTGCAAGGAGCTCGAGGCCGTGCTCGGCGATCGCCGCCTCGAGCGCCGGCGAGAGTCCGTCGCCGGCCCGATTCACGATCAGATAGTGCCGGCCGACCTTGGTCTCGAGCTCGCCGAGCAACGCGGCCACACGACCGGCGGTCGTGATGCCACGCACGGTCGCGTCGCTGACGATGAAGAGCACGTCCACGTCGCGCGTCGTGCGTCGGGAGAGATGCTCGAGCCCGGCCTCGTTGTCGATCATCACCCAGGGGTAGCTCTCCGCGATGGCATCGATGATCACGCGCAGCATGTTGTTGGCCGCGCAGTAGCAGCCGGGACCCTCGGGACGGCCCATCGCGAGCAGGTCGACGTCGACGCCCTCCACGACGCTCGAGTTGATCTCGTAGTCGAGCAGGTCCCGCTTGGCGATGCCGGCCTCGAGCAGGTTGGCGCGAGCCTTCTCGCTGGTCTCCTCGCGCACGTCGCCGACGGTCTTGTCGAGCGGCAGGTCGAGAACGGTGTTGAGGTTACTCGCCGGGTCGGCGTCGATGGCGAGAATGGGTCCGGCCTGAGCCTCCGCCAGACGGCGGATGAGCAGGCCGGCCAGCGTCGTCTTCCCGGTTCCTCCCTTGCCGGCGACGGCGATCGTGGTGGTCATGGGATCAGTCTCCGTTTTCGTTCCCGCGCGCATGCGCGGCCAGAGCCTCGCGCACGCTCGGGAAATCGGTGAGGTCAGTGTGGGGCAGGAACAACGCCGACGTGTACTCGTCCATGAAGGAGTTGTCGGCGCTCAACTCCAGGTACGTCATCTTGCTCGCCACGTCGAAGACGTCCTTGCGGACGTCGACGCAGAGGAGGGTGGCGAAGGCCCCCTGAGCGCTGGTGTTGCCGAGGAAGTGGAAGCGCTCCACCGGCTGATCGGGAAGCAGTCCGATGCGGATCGCCTTCTCGACGTTGAGGTACTGGCCGAATGCACCACCGATGAAGATCTGCTCCACGTCGGCGAGGTCGACTCCCACGCTGGAGCACAGCACCTCGAAGCCGGCGTAGATGGCCGCCTTGGCGCGGAGCAGCCCGGTGATGTCGGAGTCCGTGATCGTGATATCCGTCTCGGAGTCGCCTTCGCCGGCGCGGCAGACGACGTACTCGGGCACCGCGTCCACCACGCGCACGCGGTCGGTCGGGGCTTCGCGGTCGATGTGCCCCGACTTGTCGACGATGCCGGTGATGAACAGCTCGCCGAGCAGGTCGATGAGGCCGCTCCCGCAGATGCCGACGGCCGGAGCGTCGTCGATGGTGCGGAAGGTCGGCTCGAGGGTGACGTCGTCGATGAAGATGTCCTCGATGGCACCCTCGGCGGCGCGCATGCCGTGCCGCACGCCGCCGCCCTCGAAGGCGGGGCCGGCCGAGCAGGCGCACGAGAGCAGCCAGTCCTTGGTACCCAGGACCATCTCACCGTTGGTGCCGATGTCGATGAAGAGCGTGAGCTTGTCGGTCGCGTACATCCCGGACGAGATGACGCCGGCGGTGATGTCGCCGCCCACGTAGCTGCCCACCGACGGCAGGATGTGCACGCGGGCAACGGGGTTCGCGTCCAGCTGCAACTCTTCCGCGATCAGCTTCGGCGCGGCGGATATGGTCGGGATGTAGGGCTCCTCGCGCAGGTATCGCGGCTCCATGCCGAGCAGGAGGTGGGTCATCGTCGTGTTGCCGGCGATGGCGATCTCGTGGATCTCGTGGAGCTCGATGCCGTTGCGCCGCTGCAGTTCCGCGAGCAGGTCGTTGATCGTCTCCACCGCGAGGCGCCGGAGCCGGTCGAGGCCCCCCTTGCGCTTGGCGTAGATGATCCGGCTGATCACATCGTCGCCGCAGGCGATCTGTTTGTTGTACGCGCTTGCCGTGTCGACGACGCGGCCGGTGGGGAAGTCGACGAGGTAGACGACCACCGACGTGGTACCGAGGTCGACGGCGAGGCCCATGCTCGCCTGCGGGAACGCCGACGGGTAGACCCGCAGCAGACGCGGCGGCAGGTAGGTCCCGTAGACCCAGTCGCGCATCTCCAGCGCCACGGTGACCTTCCAGTTGGCGTGGCGCAGGGCCGCGCCGAGCCGCCGCAGCTGGGGCAGCTCCGCCCGGATCTCCTCGACGCCGTGTTGCTGGACGAGCGCCCGGCGAAGACGGTCGAAGTCGGCCGTGCTGTCGGTGAGCGACGGCGGCTCGATCTCGAGCGCGAACATGCGCACCACCGGGTCCTGGCGGTGGTCGCAGGTGATGGGCAGCGACTCGGGCTCGGCGACCGCGTGGCCGTGCGGTCGCACCTTCTCCCGGGACCGCTCAGGGACGTCAACGGAGACCGGGCCGGCGACGTACGTCTGGCAGGCCACCGCCCAGCCCTCGAGGACGTCGGCCGTGGTCAGACCGGCGTTGCTGCGCAGTTCCACGTCGCCTGAGACGACGCGGACCCGGCAGCGGCCGCAGCGTCCCTGCCCCGCGCACGGGGCAGGGACGTCCAGCTCACAGAGGATCGCCGCGTCGAGCAGGCTGGTGCCGTGCGGCACTTCGATCGTCTCGCCCGACGGCGTGAAGGTGATCGTCGCCATGGTCGTACGGCGCTTCGTGGCCGGTGCGTCGCTCATGGATCAGGTCTCTCTCGACGCTCGATCATCACCGGCGTCACGCGCTCCAGACCGTCTTGAGATACGACGGGATGTCGACGGCGTCGCGCGGGCCCACCATGATCTGCCAGCCGGGGAGCTCCTCCTCGACCTCGCCCGAGAGACCGGCGACGTGGCCGGGGATCACGAGCTTCTTGTGGCTGACCTTGTCGGCGATGCCCGAATCCTTGACCGTCTTGGCGATCTTCTCGGCGTCGAACTTGCCGGCCGCCCAGCCGGTGAGCACCGACTGGCCGTCGCTGTCGGCGACGAGCAGCCACGCCGGCATGCCTGCGCCCTCGACCTCGCCCGAGACGGAGAAGTAGGTGAGTGAGAAGTTGGTCGTGATGAGCACCGGGCTGTCCGCGCCGGCGGTGCCGATCTCGTAGAGCTTCGGCTCCACCTGGATAGGCTTCTGTGGGTCGGTGTAGATGTTCTGACGCAGCGTGAGTAGCGGGTACACCATCCCGGGATCGTCGTGATCGACGATCACGACTCCGGCGTACTTGGCGATCGCCTGAGTGGCGCGAACCATCTCGGCCTGCCAGGTCGTCGCCGTCGCGACGGCGACGATGGGGAAGCCGAGCGCCCGCGCGCCCTTCTTGAGCGCCAGACGACGCAGCTGCGTGAACGCGGCAAGGTCGCCGGCGAGGTTCGTCGTGCCCGGGTCGAGCATGATGTCCTCGACACCGGCGCCGCGGACCTGTTCGGAGAGCTCGGCGAGGCCGGAGAGGTCGCCACCGTCGACGCGGATGGCCAGCGGGCAGCCGTGCTTCTTGGCGACCTCGGCCATCGACTCCCAGTTCGCTGCGGTGGCAGCGTGGACGAGCGGCCTGTCGGCAGCGGCGCCGCCGGCCAGGGCCGCGTCGATCGCCGCCGCGTCCAGGCTCATCAATACGAGCGGGAGGCCGGGTGCGGCCGCACGAGCCGCGGCCACGGCCGCGGCGTATGCGGCCGCGTCACCATCGGTGTGCTCCACAGCCAGGCCGTCGAGCGTGAGCTGCATGCCGACCCGCTCCACGCCGTATCCGCCGACCCTGCCGGCCACCTCGGCCAGCTGCGGGTCGTCGCTCTTCACACGAACGACAAGGCCGGCCTGATGGAAGAACGTCTTCTCGTGCCGGAACAGCACGGTCTCGTTGCCGATCTCGAAGGCACGGTCGCCCGCGCCGATCGCGACGAGTTTGATGGGCGGCGCCGACGCGGCGTCCAGCTCCGTCTTCGCCTCGTCGCTCACGTAGGGGCACTTGTCGAGCTCGGTACCCTTCTGCGCCAGTTTCATGGCGAAGGCGAGGCACGTCGGGAAGCCGCACTCCTTGCAGTTGGTCCGCGGGAGAAGTTTGTAGATCTGGAGTCCGGTGAGGGCCACGGGTCACGCCCCTTTCATGAGGTCGTCGAGAGCCTCGCGCATGGTGGCGAAGGAGTCAGGGTGACGAAGCAGGACGATGTCGGCGCCCGACTGGACGAGGGTCATCGCGGTGCCGATCTCCCAGGCGACGCCGCGCGTCGCGAGGTCGCCCCACCCCTCGGGGACGCCGTCGACGGCGCGTGCCTCCTTCTGCCGCCACGACTCCTCGCCGACCTGGCAGATCATCGGCTGCTGGGTCATGGTGTCGCCCACCAGGGCCGCGAGGCGCAGGCGTTCCATCACCGAATACGTGTATTCGAGGCCGTAGCCGAGGCCACCGGTGTTGGGGTCCATGAGCACACGCTCCAGAGGGAGCCCCATGTCCGAGATGAGGATGTTCAGCTGCTTGGCCAGGTTGACGTCGATGGGCGTCTCGGCGATGACCGCGTGGCCGTTCCCGAGCGCAGCGGCGACGATGGTGCGGTAGTTCTTCTCCTCGCAGACGCCGAGCGCCAGTTCCTCGCCCTTGGTCGCCTCGGCGACGGCGACGAGCACCTCGTTGTCCTTGTCGGCGACGCCGGGGCCGTAGACGAGCAGCGGCACGCCGACGGCAGCGAGCACGCGCTCCACGGCCTGCACTCCCTCGGTCGGCCCATGGTCGGCGACATCGGGATGACAGCCGCGCAGGTGAAGCGCGATCAGCTCCGCACCGCGCTCGACGGCTGCCGTGGCCCACGCCGCAGGGTCGTCAAGGAGGTCGCCCCAGACGGCCTCCAATTCCGGCGACCAGCCGGTGGGCCGCACATCGGACACCTCGGCTGCCAGAGCCGGCCGATGCGGCATGGCGCCGTCGAACGTGAGGAACGGCAGCGCCGCCTCCCCGCCGACGGTCACGGACGACGTGCGCGTGCCACCTCCATAGCTGCTTCCCAGCGTGACCTCGCGCACCGAGCCGGTGCTCTTCTCAACAGGGATCTCCACTGCACTCATGTGTGTTCTCCAGGTGTTCGCGGGTTAGAAGAGAGGATCCATGGTCAGGGCAGGATGTCCCTTCTCTTCGAGGAAGGGGAGAAGCTCGTCGACGCTCGTCGCGATGGTCTCGTCGCAGATCATATCGAGCAGGCCGGGGCAGCCCTCGCGCTCGCACACTTCTTCGAGTGCCGGCCGCATGCTCTCCTTAAGGAGCGAGCTCAGCCACACCACGCGGCGGATGCCGCCATCGCCGGAGATGAACTTGTGACTGGTGAGGTAGTACTTGCCCATGCCCATCATGCCAGGGGTCTGCATACCTCCGCCGGCAGTGCCGGCGAGTGTCGAGAACGTCATGCCGCACGGGGTCATGCTCGGGTCCTCGCGACTGACGATCATGTAGCCGTTGGCCTCGGGCACCAGCACCATGATGCACTCGAAGCAACCGCACGACGTCATCGGCGATTCGATGCACGAGTAGAAGGTGACCTTCTCGACGGACTGGTTGGAGTGCGCGTGGATGTACTCGTTGGGGCCCGAGAACTCGCCCTTCACCGGGTCGAGGCAGATGCCCTTGGAGACCGGCTGGTTGGGGCCGGTCGGGTTGATCTCGAAGGAGGCCTTGCAGTCCAGCCAGTTGTACGCACCGCAGAGGCCGACGCGCTCGGGGTTGACCACGCAGACGTGATTGGGGGCGAAGCTCTGGCACAGCAGGCAGGAGTAGAAGGTGTCGACCGACTCGTCGGTGAGGTTGGCGATGCGCTCGTTGCGCTCGGCGTAGGCGATGCGTGCCTCTTCCATGAGCTCGTCGACCTCGGCCTCGTCGGTAGTCAGGTAGACCTGGACCTTGTCGACGATGTTGCCGAAGACCTCGTGGATGCGCGCATGCAGCACCTTGCCGAAGTGCTCCAGGCGGAAGCCCTTGCCGAACGTGTTCTTGCTGATGCGCGTCCAGGCGATGTCGCGCTGGCCGTTGTGCTGGATGCCCTCGACGCCGTTGATGAAGTAGTGGAACTGGCGCTCGAGGATGGGCTCGAAGTCGGTCTGCATCTTGCGGCCGGAGACGTCGACCACCATGCCCAGCGGGGCCGCAGCGCCGTCTTCCAGGGTGTCGAGGTCGGGGCCGTTCACGGTGATCTTGCCGTCCTCGACCTCTTCCGTCGGCTTCATGCGCAGGAACTCGAAGGCGTGCGAGCGCTTGCCGCCGAACTCGGCGTACATGATGTCCTTGCGGATGCGCTCGCCCTCGAAGGCCGATCCGTAGGAGACGGGGATCGGCACCTTGGCGATCTTGACCTTGACGCCGCGGACATCCATGCAGCGCTGGATCAGCTTCTCGGTGCGCTCCATGTCGTCGGCGCCGGGGATCTCGTCGAACGGCATGCTCACGACGTGCTCGTAGGTGGTCACGCCCGTGGGCAGGATCTGCGGGATGCGCGTGTCGGCGATGGTCGGGAAGCCGAAGCTGATCGCTCCGGCGGCGGTCGCGTACTTGAGATCGTCGACCTCGCCGAGCGCGAGCACGAAGGCGAACACGCGGTACTTGTTGTAGAGCATGATCCGGCGCGCGTTGCCGGCGTCCATACCGCCGAACGTGAGCGCGGAGCGGGCGGCGAACCCGAGTGCATACACCGCCGAGATCGTGTCCAGCCCGAACGGCACCGTGAAGGTGTCGTAGCCGAGCTGGATGCCTTCCTCCTGCAGCTGGTGGATGATGCTCCGTCCGTTGACGTTGCCGCTGAGGAAGATGAGGATGCCGCGGCTCTGCAGCTCGCGGACGATCTTGACCGCGACCTCGTTGCTCTTGGCGCAGCCGACGATGGCGCAGAACCCGGGCATCCTGCCGTCCACGAGCTGGATGCCCCAGGCCCGCAGCTGGATGTCGTCGATCGGGCCATTGAGCTTCATCTTGTCGCCGTGCACCCCGAGGTCTGCGCCGGTGAACCGCTGGCCGTCCTCACGAGCGTGGTCGAGCTTGATGATCTGTGGCTCCGTGCCGCGGGCGAAGCGCACGCCCTCCATCGCCTCTTCGGCGAAGAGGGTGGCGACCCCGCTGTCCAGGGTCTCACCGAGGTACGGCAGCCACATCTTGTCGCTGGGGATCGGGTGCAGCAGGCCCTTCGCCCGCTCGATCACCTGTGCCAGGTCGCCGAGCTTCTCCACCTTCTGGCCGGTGAACGCGTAGATCACCGGCAGGTAGTAGGCGGTGTTGGTGAACCCGACCGGAGCGTCAGGGCCGAGTTCGGCAAGAGCCTCGTTGACGGCCCGCTCGGCCTCGCCGACGATGCCGGTGGCCCCGCGGATCGCGCGGGTGGCGATATAGCGCGACATCAGGCCTCCCCCTCGCCGTGCGTGTGATCGTGCGCGTGACCGTCACCGTCGTCGTGTGAGTGACCCTCGGCGAGCGGGTACACGGGCGAGCCGACTGTCTCGACGCCGCGTTCGGCCTCCTCCGCCTTCTCCGCCAGGTAGTCCTTGATGGCGGCGAAGAACAGGCTGTCTCCGCTGGCGCCGTATTGCGTCGGGTCGTACTGCGGGAGCTTGAGAGCCGCGCGCTTGGCGTCGATGAGCTCGAGCGAGCGAGCGTACATCGCATCCCAGTCCGGGATGAACTCGAGGTCGCCGCCGACCATCTCTTCCCAGCCCTCGGTCATGAGGCGCGTGGCGACGCTCGACGCCTCCACCGGACTGCTCACGCCGAAGATCACGTGGGCTCCGGAGGCGGCGAAGTAGGTGCCGATAGCGATCGCCTTCTCGCACATCCACTCCGGGCAGAGGCCGACGGCCGGCAGGTCGTCGATGTCCTCGCCGAGGCCGCCCTCCGTGGCCACCTGCGTGAGCACGGTGAGGATCCGCGAGTTGTCCACGCAGGAGCCGAGGTGGAGCACCGGCGGGATGCCGATGGCCTCCATGACCTCGCGCAGGCCAGGGCCGGCGTGGTCGAGGATGTCCGGGCTGAGGTAGCCGGCCTTGGCGCCGGCAGTGGCGGCACAGCCGGTCACGACGACCATGACGTCGTCGGCGATGAAGCGCTTGATCATCTCGACGATGCCCTCGTCCTGGGTGACGCGCACGTTGTTGCAGCCGACGACGCCGGCCAGGCCGCGCACGCGTCCCGCGATGATGGCGTCGTTGAGCGGTCGGAACGAGCCGCGGTGGAAGCCGCCCTGCATGTAGTTGAGGTACTCGTGGCTGAAGCCGGCGACCAGGGGCTCGTGGAAGTCCGGGATGTGGACCGGACCGCGGTTCGCGTAGTTGGCGATGGCCATGCGCACGATCTCACGGGCCGTCTCCGGGGCGCGTTGCTCGTCGAATTCCACGTGCACCGCGCCGGGGATCTTGGCCTTCGGTGACGTCGTGACCAGCTGGGTGTGAAAGCGCTGCGCGAGCGGCCCGAGCGCCTGCATGATGCACTGCACGTCGACGACCATGGTCTCGACGGCGCCGGTGAGGACGGCCAGCTCCTGGTGCAGGAAGTTGCCGGCCGCCGGGATGCCGTAGCGCATGAGGATCTCGTTGCTGGTGCAGCAGATGCCGGCGAGGTTGATACCGTCGGCGCCGGCCGCCCTGGCCTCGGCGATGAGCTCCGCGTCGCGGGCGGCCTCGACGAGCATCGCCGACAGCGTCGGCTCGTGGCCGTGGACGATGACGTTGACCTGGTCGTCCTTGAGCACGCCGAGGTTCACCTCGCTGGAGAGGGGGGACGGCGTGCCGAAGAGGATGTCGCTGATGTCGGTGCTCAGCATCGCGCCGCCCCAGCCGTCGGCGAGAGAGCAGCGCAGCGCCGACTTGAGGATGTTCTCCGCGTCGAGGTCGACGCCCTCGTGGGTGCGGTGCAGCACCTCCACGACCTCGCGGTCGATAGCGCGAGGGGTGAGCCCCAGCTCGCGCCACTTCGCCTGCCGCTTCGGCGTAGCTCGCTTGGTGTAGATGATCTCGCCGTGCGGCTGGCCGAACTGCTCGAGTGCCAGATCGGCGACGTCGAGCGCGATCTCGTTGACCTCACGACCGCTCGTCGGGATCCCCATGTAGCCGGCCACGGTGATGAGCTTCTGTTCGTCTTTCACCTTGTAGCCGGCGGCTTCGCCGGTGGCGACGGCGCGCAACGTCATGGCCATGTCGCGGCCGTGGTCGGAGTGGGCGCTCACGCCGCCCGCGACCTGCCTCGCGAAGTGGCGGGCGGCAATGGTCGGCATGTCGGCGCCGCAGATGCCGGTCTTCTCCTCGGCGTTCTTGCCGACGAGCCGGCAGGGGCCCATCGAGCAGATCCGGCAGCAGGCGCCTGACTCGCCGATGGGACAGGGCTTCATGGTGTCCGCGCGGCTGAACGCCGTGTCGATGCCGCACCCCTCGGCATGCGCCAGCATCTCGAGGGCGGCCGGGTCGATGCTCTTCGCTGCTACCGGCTTGACGTCGGCGTTGCTCTTGTCATCCATGAGGCGACTCCTTCACACCCGGGAGCGAACGGGCCGCGCCGTGAGCGCGGCCCCGATGTCCGGGTGGATCGTGGACGGGCTGATGCACACAGGACGGTCGGCGATCAGTACTTGCGGTGGTCGCCCGACATCGTTAGGTCGGCTGAGTCGGTGGCGGTGACGCGCACCCCGGCCGTCAGCCACGCCGGCTTGTCCGTCGGCGGAGGTTCGGCTGCGGACTGCTCGCCGGCGGGGTAGCCGGCCTGCTCGAGACGGGCGCCGATGCGCTGCGGGTCGGTCTTCGCCGGGTCGTACTCGAGACGAAGCGTCGCTTCCATCGCGCTCGCGCCCGTCACTTCGACCCCCTCGTCTTCGTGAAAGAGACCGCGGACGGCGATCACGTGGTGGTCGGCCCACATGCCCGGGACGATCAGGGCCAGCTGCTCCATTCCTGCCTCCTGGCGCGACGATCCCGCGAGGGACGCGGCAACCGCCGGGGAGGCGAAACGCGACCCCTCCGCGGATCATTGGGGGGTAAGCACTAACAGTTTGCGGCACAGTACGACATGGCGCAACCCCAAGCAACTGCTTGTGCAACATGTCACATGCCGTCCGGTCGCACAGCTGCGAACGAGGCCGACCCGCGCGTCGAACAAGCAGTGCCACACGCGCCCCGGCCGAGCGCCGGCCGCGGCGCCACCGGCCGGCGGCACCCGGTTTCGCCGCCCTATTGCTTCACGGCGACCAGCGCGACGCCCAGCTTCTTCTCGAGCGCGACGATCCGGTCGATCTGCGCGGCGGCTATCGGCGCCGCCTCCATCTGGTGGCAGGCGAATGCGAGGATCGGCACGCCGAGGTCTCCCTCGAGCGTCTCGATCTCGGTGATCTGCCCTTGGTCGAGCTTGGTCGCGAGACTGCACAGCATGGCACGGCTCCTTGAGCGGCGGTCATCCGGACAGTGAAGGCGTACCCCCTGCGCGAGCGCGACAACCGTTGACCCGGGGCGGACGAGACCGCGGCGTGGCGGACCGACGGACCGCGCGATCGGCTCAGCGCGGGCCCCGAAGGCACGCCCCGCCAGGGCTGCCCCGCCGCATCACGCTCGTTTCGTGTGGCTCCCGTCAGGCCGGAACGGGCGCCGGCGCCGGCCAGCAGAGGCCGTATTCTTCGATCTCCGCGTAGGTGACGCCGCCCAGGCTCGGGATGAGCAGAGAGATCTCGGCCTCCCAGACGGCCTTGGGGTAGCCGGCCTGCCACTCGTGGCCGAGCCGTTTGGCCACCTCGCGGAACGCCCACCAGCCGGGACGGGCAGCGCCCGGCGGGCGCTGGACCCGCCGCAGACGGCTGATGCGTCGTTCGGCGTTGGTGAACGTGCCGTCCTCCTCGCCCCAGGCGACGGCCGGGAGCACCACATCGGCGGCCTCGGCGAGATCGCCGCGTACAGCGCCCTGGACGACGACGAAACCGGCCTTGCCGAGCGCCGCCAGCAGGGCGTCGGCGGCGCCGAAAGAGGCCGCCTCGTTGGCCCAGACCCAGGCGGAGCCGATGGAACCGTCATCGAGTCCGGCGACGATCTCCGCCGTCGAGCGGCCGGGCGCAGCCGGCAACGTTGCGACGCCCCAGGCGTCGGCGAAGCGCTGCCGCGCCTCGGCGTCGGCGACGAGCTCGCCTCCCGGCAGCACGTCCGGCGCGACCCCCATGGCCACCAGGCCCTGGACGTTGCCGACGCCGAGCGGGAGCGACACGCTGCGCGCGCCGGCCAGGTCGTCGAGCAGCGACTGCAGCTTGACCACGGCGGCGCCGGTGCCGGCGAGGTCGTCCGTGGCCCCCATTGTGGCGCAGACGACGGCGGGCCGGACGTCGACCAGCTTGCCGGCGATCTCTCTGATGGTGGCGGCGTCCACGCCGACGTCTCCGGCGATGCGCTCGGGCAGGACGGCGGCGAGCATGGCCTCGAGCTCGCGCTCGTGAGGGAGCGTCTCGCCCGCGTCGCGTCGCTCGGCCAACTCGTTGGCGAGCAGCACGGCGATGATGCCGTTGAGCACCTCGGGGATGGCCGCCGGTACCGCGGTGACGTGCACGGCGGCGGCGTCACCGAGGTCGCTGTGGCCGGAGTCCAGGACCATGAGGTGGGCACCGTCGCGCACGGCGCGACGCAGCGCGGTACCGGCCACGGGGTGGTCGGCCACGGCGCCGTCGCCGACCACGAGCACGGCGCGGGCCTCCTCGAGCACGCTCAGGGCGCCGGAGGTGTAGCACACGCCGGCGCCCGTCCCCGCGCTTGCGAGCGAGACGCGCGACGCCTCGACGGCGCGGTGGTCGAGATCGTTGGTCCCGAGCACGGCGCGGAAGAACTTCTGCGCCTGGTACGCCTCCTCGTTGGTGCACAAGGGCGCGAAGAGGCCGGCTACGTCGCCGGCCGCGCCGAGCTTCTCTGCGACGAGGTCGAGCGCCTCGTCCCAGCTCGCCTTGACCAGGACGCCGCCCCTGCGTACGAGCGGCTCCTCGAGACGGGCGCGCTCGTCCGGTTCGATGACCGCGAAACGGCCGCGTTTGCAGAGCCGGCCGCGATTGGGCGGCACGTCGCCGGCGCCGGTGACCTTGACCACTTCGCCGTCCTTGAGATGCACCGTGGTCTGGCAGCCCATTCCGCAGTGCGGGCAGGTGGTGCGCACGCGCTGCAGCTCCCAGTACCGGGCCGCGCCTTTGGCGGTGCGCTCGGTGAGCGCCCCGACCGGGCAGGCGTCGACGCACTGCCCGCACAGCTCGCACTGGTCGAGGTCGGGCAGCGGGTACCAGTCCTTGCCGCCGGCGCGCTCCGCGCGCCGGCCCGACGGGTGCGGCACGACGCCGTGGACCTGGATGGCGGTGCAGGCGGCCCAGCAGCGGCCGCAGAGGATGCACTTGGAGTAGTCGCGGATGACGTAGGCGTCCTCGATGAGCGGGAAGTCCGCGACGTCCGGCAGCTCGCTCGGCGGCTCGACCTGGTACTCGTAGGCGAGCCTGCTGAGCTCGCACTCGCCGAGTGCGTCGCAGGTGATGCAGGTGTGGCGGCCGGAGTTGATGATGAGCTCGAGCGTGGCGCGGCGCGAATTCCTGACGCGGTCGCTCATGGTCTGGACGTCCATGCCCTCGGTGGCCGGCGTGCTGCAGGCCGGCAGCAGCCGGCCCGCGCCGGCCACCTCGACCACACAGAGGCGGCAGACGTCGCGGTGGCCCGCCTCCGGCATGTAGCACAGCGTGGGGATGGCGATGCGGTTCACGCTCGCGACGTCGAGGATGGTCTGGCCGGGCTCGAAGGCGAGCACCCGGCCGTCGATGGTGATCTGCGGTGCGGTCATCATCTCAGACCACCGCCACGGCGATGCGGTAGCAGCGCAGGCAGCGCTCGGCCTCGCGCCGGGCGTCGGCCGCGCTCACCGGTCCTTCGACTTCGTCGAAGCACTGGATGCGGACCTCGGGCGGAACGACCATGGGCCGCAGCTGCTCGGTGCTGCCGGTGAACGGGATGGGCGTCTGCGCCTCGTCCCGGATGACCGCGAGCATCGCGTGCTCGAGCCGGTCCTTCAGCGGCGGCTCGACCGGCTTGTCCTGCAAGAACTCGTTGATGGACACCGCGGCGCGGCGCCCGGCGGCCAGGGCCGCGACGAGACTGCTCGGCCCCGTGAAGCAATCGCCGCCGCCGAACACGCGCGGATCGGCCGACTGCATGGTGAGCGGGTCGACCTCAAGGGTCTTCCACTTGCTCACCTCAATGTAGCTGGGCACCAGCTGGTCGACGCCGCAGACCTGGCCGATCGCCGGGACGATGCAGTCGCAAGGGATGACGAACTCCGAGCCCTCGATCGGTTCAGGTCGGCGACGGCCGGACGAGTCAGGCTCCCCCAGCTGCATCCGTCGGCACTCGAGACCGGTGACCTTGCCGTCCTTTTCGACGATCTTCGTCGGCGCCACCAGGGTCACGAACTCGACGCCCTCTTCTTTGGCCTCGGCGATCTCGACAGGGTCTGCCGGCATCTCCGCCTCCGTGCGACGGTACAGCAGCTTGACGTCATCGAAGCCGATGCGGAGGGCGGAGCGGACGCAGTCCATGGCGACGTTGCCGCCGCCGATCACCAGCATGGTCTTGCCGGTCAGCGGCGTCTGCCCGAAGGCGATCTCGCGCAGGAACTCGACGCCGGGCATGTAGCCCTCATAGCCGGCGTCCTCGCCCTCGCAGCCCATGCGCGCCGACTGGTGGGCGCCGACGGCCATGAAGACGGTCTCGAAGCCCTGCTCGAAGAGCTGGTCCATGGTGGCGTCCACGCCGAAGCGGAAGTTGTACTGGATCTTGACGCCGAGGGACTCGACGCGCTCGACCTCGGCCCGCAGGACCTCGCGCGGTAGCCGGTAGTCCGGGATACCGACGGCGGCCATGCCCCCGGCCTCCGGCAGCGCCTCGAAGATCGTGCTCGTGACGCCCTCGAGCCCGAGGTAGTAGGCGCAAGCCAAACCGGCCGGACCGGCGCCGATGATGGCGACGCGCGGCTCACCCGGCATCGGGCAGGCGTTCACGTCGACCTCGCTGTCGGCGACGAAGCGCTTGAGCGTGCGGATGGCGACCGGCTCGTCCACCGAACCGCGACGGCAGGCGTCCTCGCAGGGCCGGACGCACACGCGGCCGATCGTCCCCGGCATGGGGCAGCGCCGGCGCACGGCGTCGGCCGAGCGCTCGACTTCGTCGATGCGCAGCTGCTCGACGTACGCCGGGATGTCGACGCCGGCGGGGCAGGCGGCCATGCACGGAGCCACCACGGTGGAAGCGTAGCGGCCGCGTGGAATCGACGTCTTCTCGGCGACGGCCGCCGCGAAAGTGTCGTAGTGCTGCTCGAGCGACTCGAGAACCGCGTAGCCGCCGGTACGGCCGAGATCGCAGCGCGAAGCCTCGGCGACATGGCGACTCAGGTCGAGTGCGCGCTCGAGCCGGGCCTCGTCGCCGCGGCCGTCACAGATCTCCTCGAGGATGTCGGCGACCTCGTGCATACCGATACGGCACGGGAAGCACTGGCCGCAGCACTCCTGGACGGTGCGGGCGGCGAACTCACGCGTGAGGTCGACGATGTCGACGGACTCGTCCCACACGGCCACACCGCCCCAGCCCATGACGGCGCGGAACGTGCTCGAGAGCTCGGTGGGAAGTCGCGACGGATCGGTGGTCCAGGCACCTGCCGCGGCGACGGCGACATCGGTCATGCAGCCTCCTCTGGCCGGCGCGGGCTCTGGCTCGGCGATCGCCTCCTTCCAGCGGCAGACTTCCTGGAAGACCCGGGACCGGATGATTCGTTGTCGGCGCCCCGCGGGGCGTCTCTCAGTGACTTCATGATAGAGGCGCGCGGCGCCCGCCACAATCGTCGCGTTCGCGCGCGGCTAGGAGGAGGCGGGAACGAAGCCTCGTCGCGGCGGCCCGCGCCCGGGTTCAGACGCCGGCGACGGCGCGACGCACCGCTTCGGCCAGCGCGCGCGGCGGCTGGGCGCCGCTCAAGGCAAAGCGTCCATCGAAGACGAAGGTGGGCACGGCGTGGATGCCGAGCTCGGCGGCGCGGCGCTCTTCGGCGCGGACCGCCGCGGCGGCGGCGGCGTCATCGAGGGCGTGCGCGACCCGCGCAGCGGGCATGCCGGACGCCCCGGCCAGCTGTTCCAGCGTCTCGCGCGAGCCTACATCCACGCCGCGGGCCCAGTAGGCAGCGAGCAATTCTTCGGCGAGCGCTCGCTGCAGTTCCTCGCCCTCGTCCAGCGCCGCCGTGAGCAACCGGTGGGCGGCGAAGGTGCTGGGCCGCCGTTGCAGCTGCCGCAGGTCGATCAGCGGCAGCCCGTCGGCGGCTGCCGCCTCGCCGAGGTGCGCCGCCATCCCGTCGAGCGCCCCAGGGCCGTACTTGCCCTCGAGGTACTCGGCGAGGCCTATGCCCTCTTCCGGCACGGTCGGGTCGAGCTCGAAGGCGGCGAACCGCCAGCGCACCTCGCCGGCTTCCTCGCCCAGCTCCCGCAGTGCCGCTCGCCAGCGCGACGCACCGACATAGCACCACGGTCAGACGATGTCGGACCAGATCACGACGTCGATCACGGCACTGCTCCTTGTCTCCAGTACGGACAGAGGATGCATTCCCCATGGGCCTTGTCGCCAGTCCGGGCGCGCCGGCGGCACGGCTCTTCATCCGCGACGTCGGGCGACGGCAGGCACGGCGCGGGCGACAGCGGCACCCGCCTCCTGAGAGAATGACCGCTGTCGCTCGTCACCGGCCCACGAAGGAGCACCTATGCCGTCCGAACTCAGCGTCCACGCCGTGCAGAAAGGCCCGATGGAGTTCGCGATCGGCGACGGCCAGCACGAGGTCACCATCGACTATCCGCTGCCCGGCTCGAACGGAGACCTCAGAGGCATGACGCCACTCCGCCTGCTCCTGGCCAGCCTCGCCGGATGCAGCGGCAGCTCGGTGGCCGCGCTCCTGCGCCGCGACGCGCAGCCGGTGACCGGTGTGGAGGTCACGGCCCGCGGGCAACGCCGCGACGAGCACCCGACGGTGATCACGTCCATCGAGCTCGAGTTCGTCGTGCACGGCGATGTCGATCCTGCGCGCGTCGAGCACGCGCTGAAGCTGTCTGAGGCGCAGATCTGCCCGGTGTGGGCGATGCTCAAAGTGGGCACTCCCATCACCAGCAGCTACAACGTCGTCACCGGGTAGGGGGAAGGATGAGCATCGTCGCCAGATTCGTCATCGTCGCACTGTGCGCCGTGACGCTCGCGACCCTCGGGGCAGCGAGCACCGGCTGCGGCGGGGCTGACGACACGGACAAGGCCCCGCGGTGGGAGACCGTCGTCTCCTCTGAGGTCTCGGGAGCCGAGCCGGTCAAGCTGTTGCTCGGCACCTACCCCCTCGGTGACCGCGTGCGCCTCGCGTGGGACCTGTCCGGCCCGGAGAGTCCACCCGTGATGTTCACGCTGCGCGTCGTGGAAGTCACGGCCGGAGTGGGCTTCGGGGCTTCCGTTTCGCCCCAGGACGCGCTCTTCGCCCTTCACAGCGATGAGGTGCTTGTCTTGGGCCCGATCAGGCCCGGTGACTACCGGATCTACTTCAGCCAGCGTTTCCCCCCGGCGCAGGGTCCGGGTTACGACGTGAAGCTCACGATCTCCACGACGCAGTAGCCGGCCGACCCGGGAGGTGCCATGAGCGAGCCCAGAGAGGTAGCCGCCACGGCCGATGAGGTCCTGCCGGGCCTCTGGCACTGGCGCGTGAGCAACAGCGGCATCGGCGGGCACGTCTCGAGCTCGCACGCGGTGTTGACGCGCGAGGGATGCGTGCTCGTCGACCCCGTGCGCCTCGACGACGCGGCGCTCGCCTCCGTACCGCGTCCGGTGGCGACCGTGCTCACGGCGCGGTGCCACCAGCGCGCGGCCTGGCGCTACCGGAGCGAGTTCGGCGCCGAGGTCTGGCTGCCGGAGGACGCCTCGGCCGCCGACGAAGAGCCGGACCACACCTACACAGATGGCCAGGTGCTGCCCGGCGGCCTGCGCGCCTTCCGCACGCCGGGCCCGGAGTGGCCGCACTACTCGTTCCTCTACGAGGGCGACCCCGGCATCGTCTTCTGCTCCGACCTCCTGATGAACGACGAGGCCGGGCTGCGCTTCATCGCACCGAGCCTGCACGACGATCCCGCGGCAACGCGGGCAAGCGTCGAGCACATGGCCGGGCTGCCCTTCGGGATCCTCTGCTTCGCGCACGGGGGGCCGATCGTGGACGACCCCAGGGCCGCGCTGCGCCGGATGCTGGCGCGGACGGGCTGAGGCGCCCGGACATCGGCGAGCGATCGCCCGGGCCGGCGCTCCGTCACGACGCGCGGCGCCTCAGCGTACCGTGAGGCGCCCGCGGCCGGCGAGGCTCTGCGTGTTGCCGGCCGTGTCTCGCGCGGTCACCACGTAGCGGTACGACCCCTTGGGCAGGCGGCACGTGAAGGCCACCGACGTCGCCTTGCCGATGGGCACACGACGGCGGACGAACCGCTTGAGTACGCGGCCGCGCGTCGTCGTCACCGCGACGACGGCCGTGGCCGTGGGCCCGCACGGCGCAACGTCATCGACCCGGAACCGCAGGGTCGCCGTCCGGCCACGGCGCACCACCACGTTGCGGCGCGCCGTCGTGGTCGGACGCACGGTGTCGACGAAGATCTCGTCGGAGGCGGCGACCGGCTCTCCGCCGTCGAGCCGGTACTCGGCCTCCACGACGTGGGGACCGTCACCGGCCGGCAGCGTGAGCGTCTTCGAGGCGGAGTAGGGGAACCAGTCCCCCCACTCGCCGACGGCGTCACGCAAGCGCATCTCGCAGCTGGCGGACTGCCAGGGCAATCCATTCAGCACAGGGGCGGTGACCGACGCCATGACGGTGTTCCCCGCGTTGTTCAGGTGCAGGGCATCCGGCCCGTAGAACTGCCGGTCGAGGCTGTCTCCGGTATCGCCGATGCGGTCGTCGGCGGCGATGTCGGCCAGGCCGTCGGCGAATTCGTGCCAGGTGTCGCGCAGCATGGCGTCGTAGGCCAGGCGGGTGACCTCGAACGGATCCGGCTCCCTCCACGGAAGGACGGTCAGCACGACCACGCGGAAGCCCGCGGCGCGCCGTTCGGCGCAGTACGTCCTGAGCGCGTCGTAGACGTCCGCCGCCGGGACCCCGGCGCGGAGATCGCTCCCGCCGGCCAGCACGACGCACACATCGAGGTCGGCGGTCGCGAGATAGCGGGCATCCACCTCGAGAGGAGCGTCG
>DASRZL010000124.1:0-18285 GCA_035686425.1 Thermoleophilia bacterium | reverse complement strand
CAAGTTCGTGAAGAAGTACGCCGACCTGGCCGCCGTCTCCACCGCCGCGCTCGGCGAGTACGTCGCCGACGTGCGCGGCGGCGCCTTCCCCGAGGAGGAGCACTGCTACCGCATGCTCGAGGGGGAGCGGGAGAAGTTCGCAACATACATGGAGGAGACCCGATGACGACCCGTGACACCATGCGCGAGAAGCTGCGCATCAACCCGGCCGATCTTGAGACCGTGAACGCGGTCCTCGCGAGCGAGGACAACGCTCTCGTCGGCGGCCTCCTGGACCTGATCGAGAAGTATGGCGGGGTCGACGAGATCAACCGCAAGGCCGACGAGGCCGGCCGCCTCGAGACCCGTCTCGCGCACCTGCAGGACCAGGCGTCACCCTTCCTGGGGGGCCTCGCGTGGCTCACGGAGCAGCGTGACGCCGGGGCCTTCGTGACAGTGCCCGAGTACCGGCGCGGCATCCTCGGCGACGCCTGCGACGGGATGGTGTTCAACGAGGCCAACGCCGTCACCCTCGAGATCAGTGCTCTGCAGTACTTCCCCTGGCTGATCGCCGAGGCCAAGCAGGCCATCGAGCGCCGCGAGCTCATGCCCGGCCGCTACATCCGCGTACGCAACATCGCGGAGCAGTCGGCGCCGGGCGAGGACATCCTCGCCATAGCGACCGCCATGCAGATCATCGGCGCGACGCACGTGGAGACGCTCGACACCAAGGGTATCGACGGCTCCAACGTCCACCTCGGCGGGCCCGACACGATCACCGGCTACTTCGGCGGCATCGGGCAGCCCAACGACTACCCGCTCAAGTGGGCCGACGAGTACCTCGGCGTGCTCACCAAGTACGGCATCCGCCAGGTCCTCAACATCAACAGCGGCACCATCCTCGTCGCCCTCCTCATGCGCAAGCTCGGCATCCGCAACGAGTTCAAGGTCTCGGTGTTCCTGGGCGTCGACAACCCGTGGTCAGTTCTCTGGCTGCTGATGGGTGCGCGCCTCATGGCGGCCGACGACGGCACGACCAGCATGATCGGGCTCAACCTCTCCAACTCCGTCGACCTGCCGACGCTGGTCGCGGCCGCCGAGGTGCGACGCAGCCTCGGCTTCGACGACGACGTGCGCTTCGAGCACCACGTCACCGAGACCTGGAAGTCCATCGTGCGCCAGCCGTACGACCGCCGCGCAGATGTGGTCGCGGCCGCGGCCTCCGTACCCAACATCTCGGCCAAGCACGAGGGCGGCGACCCGGAGGCCGAGGCGGCCCGCGAGCACCCCAGCGACATCCTCGACTACTTCGTGGCCAAGGAGCAGGTCGTCGCCGACGGCCTCATGCCGCTGATGGAGCAGAACTACCTCGACAAACACGAGGCTGTCTGCCACACGGCCGCGGAGCTCACGAGGGCCGGCATCGGCGTGCATGCGGCCGGCCTGTTGCACGCGCCGGCGTAAAGTACCCCAGGCGTCGCCGGATGAGCAGGGCCTCCGTTCGCTCGGCCGAGCCCGTCCCGGCCGGCCGCCAGGACTCGACGGTAGGGTACCGGCCGACTTAGTCTTGGCCGGACGAGTTCCCTCGAGCCGCGTACGCGGTGCTCGACAGGGCGGTCCACCGGGCTCGGTCGCGTCGAGCGTCCGGGCCGCTTCAGGGCGCCGGCGGGCGACTGGCTCGACCGCCTGGCCAAGGCGCGAGAACGAGCGGCGCTCGTTCCCGGCGAGCCGCCTGGATGACGCCGGGCATGACCGCTGTCGCGCGCGGCGGGCGCGGCTCGCTCACGCCGGGGCCGTGATGACGCCGACGAGCCCGCGGACGAAGGAGGAATGGTGAACAACGAGGTCATCGTCAGCTGCGCCGTCACTGGAGCAGGGGATACCGCAGGTGTCCATCCCGAGCTTCCCGTGACTCCGGCGCAGATCGCGGGGGCGGCCATTGACGCCGCCAGGGCCGGCGCCGCCGTCGCGCACATCCACGTGCGCGATCCGCGGACGGGCGCGCCGTCGCGCAAGCTCGAGTACTACCGGGAGGTCGTCGACCGCGTCCGCTCGAGCGGCACCGACGTCATCATCAATCTGACCACCGGCATGGGCGGCGACCTCATCGTGGACGACGCCAGTCCTTCGGTCGCCGCGCCCGGCAGCGACATGATCCCTGCCCTGGAGCGGCTTGAGCACATCGAAGCTCTGCGTCCCGAGATGTGCACGCTGGACTGCGGCAGCATGAACTTCTCCGACGGGGACTACGTGGCGGTGGTCACGGCGAATCAGCTGCGCACGATGGCCGCACGGGTCCAGGAGCTCGGCGTCAAGCCGGAGCTGGAGGTGTTCGACACCGGTCACGTGCGCCTCGCGAACCGGCTCGTCGAGGAGGGACTGATCGACGGCGCCCCGTTGTTCCAGCTCTGTCTCGACATCCCCTACGGTGCGCCGGCCGACACGCGCACCATGGCGGCGATGATCGACCTGCTGCCGCCCGACGCCGTGTGGGCCGCCTTCGCGATCTCCAGGATGGAGATGCCGATCGTCGCCCAAGCGGTGCTGTTGGGAGGCAACGTCCGTGTCGGCCTGGAGGACAACCTCTACCTCCGCCGGGGCGTCTTCGCCAGCAACGCGCAGCTGGTCGAGAAGGCGGTCGGTCTCGTCGAGACGCTGGGCGCGCGCACCCTCACGGCCTCCGAGGCGCGCGCCAAGCTCGGTCTGCGTCAGCCGGCGCGGTGACGCAGACCGCCGGCCGATCGGCGCTCGCCGCCGGTCGGCCGGCACGGCGGCTGCTCGCCCCCGAGGGCATCCGCGGCGGTTCCTCCCGCCGCTCCCGGTCCGGGCCGCAAGGTCCGGACCGGGGCGCGGGCGGCTAGGTCTGGCTCGCCGGTGGGGCGAGGACGAGTCTTGCGTCCAGGGCCACCGCGGCATCCGGCGTGACCAGCAGAGGGTTCAGCTCCACTTCGGTGACCTCGGGATGCGCGGCGGCGAAGCGGGACAGGGCGGCCGCCACTTCCGCCGCGGCGGCCAGGGCGAGTGGCGCCCGGCCACGAGCTCCCTGAAGAAGGGCCGCTCCCCTCAGTCCCTCGAGGAGCCTGCGCGCGCGGGCGTGATCCACGGGCGCGAGCGCCACCGCGACATCACGCAGCACTTCGGCGTAGATCCCGCCGAGGCCGACCAGCACGACCGGGCCGAAGCGCGCATCCTGGCGGCAGCCGACGATCAATTCGACCCCCTGCTCGCGCGGCGCCATCCGCTCCACCGAGAGCGCGGTGGGGCCGAGCCGCCGGCGCAGCTCTTCGCACGCGGCGAGGAGAGCCGGCGGAGCGGCGAGGTCGAGCACGACGCCGCCTGCGTCGCTCTTGTGGAGCAGGCCCATCGCCTTGACCGCCACCGGGAAGCCGAGCTCGCGGGCTGCCACCAGCGCCTCGTCGGCGTCGCGCGCGAGGCGCGCCGGCACGAAGGTGATGCCGTGGGCGGACAGCGCCTCGCGTGCGGCCCAGTAGCCGTCGGCGGTGACCGGTTCGGCGGAAGGCGCCGGGAGGTCGGGCAGGCCGCCCGGCTCAGCCGCGCTCCCGCGCGCCAGCCCCGCCAGTACCCGAGCCGCGGAACCGATCTCGCGGTACACGGGCACGCCCTCGGCCAGCAGCGTCTCGACGGCCGGCGACCGGCCCTTGTTCACGGTCGAGACGACCACCGGTACTCCCGTGTCCCGGGCGAGCGCGGCGAGGTCGAGGGCCGCGCGCATCTCCCCGTCGCCGGGTCCGGCGAGCTCGGGGAAGCGGGCGCCCCAGTAGCCGAACTCGCCGGTCACCAGCAGGGCGTCGACCTCCCCCGACTCGAGCACGGTGCGGCCGATCGTGGCGTGGGCCGACGGATCTACCGAGGCGATCGCGAAGTCGACCGGGTTGTCCAGGGCGGCGTTGACGGGCAGGAGGCCGGCGAGGCGCGCGCGCAACGCCTCGGAGAAGCGGGGCACGGTGAGGCCCTCCGCGGTGGCCACATCGGCGGCGATCGCGCTGTGGCCGCCGCCGTCGCTGGTGATGGCGAGCGCGCCGCCGCGGGCACGCCGGCCGGCGAGCAGGCCGACGGCGAGCTCGACGAGCTCATCCGGTGTGTCCACCCGCGCAGCGCCTACGGCGTCGCAGACCGCGTCGACGACGGACGAGTCACTGGTGAGCGCTCCCGTGTGTGAACGGGCCGCCCGGGAGCTGGCCTCCGTCCTCCCGGGCGTCAGCATGAGCACCGGCTTGCCGGCCGCCACGCACGCCGCAGCCGCGGCGGCCAGGCGGCGGCCGTCGCGCAGATCCTCGGCGTAGAGCGCGACCAGGCGGGTCTCTTCGTGGTCGATCAGCGACCACAGGACGTCCGCGATCCCCACGTCGGCCTGGTTGCCCAGGGTCACGAAGCGCGTGAAACCCTGGCCGTAGTCCAGCGCCCTGGTGACGACCTCGTCGCCGACCCCGCCGCTCTGGCTGACGAAGGCGATCGGGCCGGGCGGGATGTCGAGCAGGGCGACGGCCTGCAGGCCGGTCGTCGTGTCGGCGACGCCGGGACAGTTGGGCCCGACGAGCAGCCCCCCGGCCGCGCGTACGCGCTCGACCGCGGCCCGCTGCCGCTCGCGGCCCTCCCCGCCGAGCTCTCCGAGGCCGGCGGTGACGACCACGATGGCCCTTGCCCCGACTCCGAGCGCGTCGTCCACCGCGTCCTCGAAGCCGGCCGCCGGCATGGCGAGGAAGACGAGGTCGACCGGCGAGTGGATCTCCCGCAGCGAGGAGCAGGCCCTGGAGCCCTGGACCGTGCCTCCCTTGCGGTTCACCAGATGTATGCTGCGGCCGGCCGGCGAGCGGAGCAGTCTTGCCGCGAGGTCGCCGCCCCACTTCGAGGCGTCCTCCGAGGCGCCGACGACGGCGATCGACCGGGGATCGAAGAGCGGGCCGAGGTCGCGGACCTCGGGGGCCGCGGCTCCTGCCGTCGGCGGGGATCCTTCCATGCAGACTCCTTCGTCGAGGGCCCGGCGAGAGGTCTCGGAGCAGGGAGACCGCCGGACGCCGGGAGTATGGCACACCCGGCGGAGGAGGGGTCAAGATGGAGCCGCGGAGCCGTTCGGCGCTTGACGACCCTCGGTCCGGCGTAGAATGGGTGGCCGCGAACGGCTGAGCTGGGTTCAGCCTCCGACATGAAGGGTGGTGCGCGATGGAGTTGACAGGCCTGGCCGGCGCCCGGGTGATCGTGACGGCCGGGGGAAGCGGGATCGGCAACGTGATCCTCAAGCGGTTCCTGGACTCCGGGGCCTCGGTCTTCACGTGCGACGTGGATCCCGCTGCCGTGGAGGCGCTGCGGGAGTCAGAGCCGCGCGCCGGTGCGACGGTCGCCGACGTCGCCCGCGAGGCCGACGTCGATCGCCTCTTCGAAGAGGCGCAGGCGCACCTCGGAGGACTCGACGTCCTCGTCAACAACGCCGGCGTCGGCGGCCCGGTGGCCTGCATCGAGAACGTGTCGCTCGCCGACTGGCAGCGCACCATCGACGTGGACCTCACGGGGGCCTTCCTGTGCACGCGCCGGGCCGCCCCGGTCTTCAAGGACCAGCGCTCCGGCTCGGTCGTCATCATGTCATCCCACTACGGCGTGTTCGGTGGCCCGACCAGGGCCCCGTACGTAGCCAGCAAGTGGGGGCTGATCGGCCTGATGAAGACGGTCGCCATGGAGCTCGGGCCGTTCGGCGTCCGCGCCAACGCCCTGTGTCCCGGCAGCGTCGTCGGCGAGCGCCTTGAACGGGTGATGCGCCTCGAGGCGGAGGAGAAGGGCATCACCTGCGAGGACCTGCGCGAGCAGTGGGTGCGCGGCTGCTCGCTGCGCACGTTCGTCACAGCGGACGACGTCGCGGCGATGATCCTCTTCCTCTGCTCGGAGCAGGGAGCGCGTATCTCGGGGCAGGCGATCGGCGTGGACGGCCACACGGAGTTCATCTGACGGAGTTCCGACGGCGTCGCAATCGGCCGAAGGGAATCCCGATGAACGAGACAATGAACGGAGAACTTCCATGGAATGCCGTCTTGGCAGCACAGACAGCGGCAGAAGCGTTGACGAGCAGGAGATGCTCCGGCTATCATGCGGGCGGTCCGCGGCCTCCGCGGGCAGGCGTTCGCGGCCCCGCGGCCGAGAGGTGGAGAGAGGTGCCCAATGGATGACGTCGTAGTCGCATCCGCGTGTCGCTCGGCGATCGGCGCGTTCGGAGGCACGCTCAAGGACGTGCCGCCGTATGCGCTCGCCGCCGCCGTCATCCGCGAGGCCGTCGCTCGTGCGGGGATCGAGCCGGAGGCCGTAGATGACGTCCGGCTCGGCAGCTGTTTCGAGCCCTACCTCACGAAGAGCGTCGCCCGGTCGGCGGCCATCGAGGCCGGCATCCCCGTCACGGCGACGGCGGTGTCGATGGACCGCGTGTGCGTGTCGGCGATGGAGGCCGTGGTCTCAGGCATGGCGATGATCCAGGCGGGCCTGGCGGACGTCATCGTGGCCGGCGGCGTCGAGGTCATGTCCGGCGTGCCGTACGCGATCCCGACGGCACGATGGGGCGCCCGGCTCCAGAACCAGACCATCGACGACCAGGTGATCGAGGGCCTCTACTGCGGCTCGCGCTACCACCCTTGTCCTTCAGACGGCGACACCAAGGACCGTCCCGTCCTTGCGCAACTGCAGGGCCAGCCGTACGTCATGGGGCACACGGCGGAGCTCGTCGCCGAGCAGTATGGCCTCTCGCGCGAGGAGATGGACGAGGTGGCGCTGCGCAGCCATCACAACGTCGAACGCGCGACCGAGGAAGGTGACTTCGGCGACGAGGTCGTGCCGGTGGAGGTCCCGCAGCGGCGGGGCAAGCCGCCGCTCGCGTTCGCCCGCGACGAGCACTTCCGCGCGGGTCTCACGATGGCCGACCTCGCGGCACTGCGTCCCGCGTTCATGCCCGGCCTCGGCAAGGTCACGGCGGGCAATTCCGCGGGCATCAACGACGGCGCCAGCGCCGTGGTCATCATGTCGACGGCGAAGGCGCGCGAGCTGGGGGTCCAGCCGCTCGCGCGCATCCGCGGCGTCGGCTACGGCGGCTGCGAGCCCTCGGTCATGGGTCTGAGTCCGATCCCGGCGGTCCAGGACCTGGAGCGCCGGTCGGGCCTCGGCGTCGCCGACTTCGAGCTGCTCGAGGTCCACGAGGCGTTCGCCTCGCAGTACCTCGCCTGCGAGCGGGACCTCGGGCTCGACCGCGACATCACCAACGTGAACGGCTCGGGGATCGGCCTCGGCCACCCGGTCGGGTCCACGGGGTGCCGGCTCATGGTCACCCTGCTGCACGCCATGCGACGGCGCGGCAAGACACTCGGTCTGGCCACCCTGTGCGGCGGCGGCGGGGTCTCGATCGCAACCGCCCTCGAGCTCGTCTGAGCCCGCGCACCGAGCGACGGGAGGCGCTGATGCCGGCGAGGATCATCGACAGGACTCCCGAGGCCTACGGCTACCCGCTGCTCATCAAGCACCTGCTGCACGCGCCGCGCGCCTACGCGCTCGACCAGGAGATCGTCTACCGCGACCGGGCGCGCTACACCTACAGGGACCTCTTCGCCCGCATCGGCCGGCTCGCGAACGGCCTCACGAGTCTGGGTGTGCGACCGGGTGACACCGTCGGCGTGATGGACTGGGACAGCCACCGCTACCTGGAGTGCTTCTTCGCCGTGCCGATGATGGGGGCGGTCCTGCACACCGTGAACGTGCGCCTCTCGCCGGAACAGATCCTGTACACGATCGATCACGCGAAGGACGACGTCATCCTCGTGAACGCCGAGTTCCTCCCGGTCCTCGAGCAGATCAGACCCCGTCTCACCACGGTCAAGCGGTTCGTCCTCCTCAGCGACCTGACGGAGCCGCCGGCGACGAGCGTGCCGCTGGATGCCGAGTACGAGGAACTGCTCGCCCGCAGCGGCGAGTCCTTCGCCTTTCCCGAGCTGGACGAAGACACCTGCGCCACGACCTTCTACACCACCGGCACGACGGGGCTGCCAAAGGGCGTCTACTACAGCCATCGGCAGCTGGTGCTGCACACCCTTGCCGGCCTCTCCGCGATGGCCGTCGCCCCCCGGCAGGGCGGTTTCCACCGCGACGACGTCTACATGCCGATCACGCCCATGTTCCACGCGCACGCCTGGGGCTACCCGTACATGGCGACCCTCATGGGCGTGAAGCAGGTCTACCCGGGGCGCTACGATCCCGCCGCGCTGCTGGGTCTCATCCAGACGGAGAAGGTGACCTTCTCGCACTGCGTGGCTACCATCATGTTCATGCTCCTGGGCAGTCCCGCCATGGAGCACGCCGACATCTCCGGCTGGAAGGTGATCATCGGCGGCGGGCCGCTGCCGAGGGCGCTGTGCGAGGAGGCTCTGGCCCGAGGGATCGACATCTTCGGCGGCTACGGTCTCAGCGAGACCTGCCCGTTCATCATGAGCGCCCAGCTGCCCCCGGACACCTCCGGGCTGGACGACGAGCGCGAGCTCGAGATCCGCTGCAGGGCCGGCCGGCCCAACCCCCTCGTGGATCTGCGGATCGTGGACGACGCGATGCGGGACGTGCCTCACCACGGCAGGGCCACCGGGGAGATCGTCGTGCGCGCTCCATGGGCGACGATGGGGTACCTCAAAGACGAGCCGAACTCGTCGGCGCTCTGGGCCGGCGGTTATCTGCACACCGGCGACGTCGGCTTCATCGACGAGCAGGGCTATCTGCAGGTCTCGGACCGGATCAAGGACGTGATCAAGACCGGCGGCGAGTGGATCTCCTCGCTCGATCTCGAGAACATCATCGGGCAGCACCCGGCGGTCAGCGAGGTGGCCGTCATCGGCGTGCCGGACGAGAAGTGGGGCGAGCGTCCCGTCGCATTGGTGGTCCTCAGGGACGGCGCGCCTGACGACGCCGACGCCATCCGCGCCTTCGCGTTCGAGCATGCCGGGCGCGGGATCATCTCGAAGTATGCGGTGCCCGACCGCATCGTGTTCGTGACCGAGCTCGACAAGACCAGCGTCGGCAAGCTCGACAAGAAGCGCCTCCGGGAAGAGTACGGGAGGTGAGTCCACGGTCTCCGGCGGTGGGCGCTCGCGCCGGTCGGCGCCGGTGCGGAGGTATTGGCGGCGAAGGTATTGCGGTCTATTGCCAATCATCCGCACTGTGTCCTAGTATGCGTCATCAACACAGGAATAGTTCCTGACAAGATTCTGACGGCTCGCAAATCATTCGGTCAAGGTGAGGGTTATGGACACCACACTCTTCCTGATGGGCAACGAAGCCATCGCCTACGGCGCGGCGCGCGCCGGCGCCGGCTTCGCCTGCGCCTATCCGGGCACCCCGTCCACAGAGATCATCGAGACCGCCGCCGGGCTCGGCGGCATCCACGCGGAGTGGTGCGTCAACGAGAAGGTCGCGCTCGAGACCGCGGTCGGGTGCTCCCGGGCCGGCGTGCGCACCCTCGTGGCGATGAAGCACGTCGGCCTCAACGTCGCCGCCGACCCGCTGCTCACGCTGACGGAGACCGGGGTCAACGGCGGGCTGGTCATCGTCAGCTCCGACGATCCGGGGATGAACTCGTCGCAGAACGAGCAGGACAGCCGCCACTACGCCAGGTTCGCCAAGATCCCGATGCTCGAGCCGTCGGACAGCCAGGAGGCCTACGACTTCGTCGCCGAGGCGTTCGCGCTCTCTGAGGAGTTCGACACGCCGGTGCTGCTGCGCTCGAGCACCAAGCTCTCGCACGGTCGCGGCCAGGTCGTGCAGCGCGAGCGCATCGAGCCCGAGCGGATCGACTACGTCAAGGACATCACCAAACACCTCATGGTGCCGCAGTGGGCGCGGCTCAGGACCAGGTTCATCATCGAGCGGCTGGAGCGGCTGCGCGAGCGCGCCGAGGAGAGCTCGCTCAACGCGCTCATCGAAGGGGCCGCAGACTTCGGCATCATAAGCTCAGGCGTTGTGCACCAGTACGCGCGTGAGGCGTTCCCGGAGGCGTGGCACCTCAAGCTCGGTCTGTCCTACCCGCTGCCGTATCACAAGATCGCCGAACTCTACGAACGTGTGCCCAAGGTCTTCGTCGTCGAAGAGCTCGACCCGTTCATCGAGGACCACGTTCGCATGCTCGGCCTGCCGGTGATCGGCAAGGAGGCCATCCCCGCCGATGGCGAGCTCGAGCCGGACGTCGTCTTCGCGGCGCTCCAGCCCTACCTCGACGCCGAGCCGCCCCAGCGCCGCAGTCCGCTGTTCCCGCCGGCGCCTCGTCTGAGCGATCCGGCGCCCGAGTCGGAGCTTCCCGTGCGCCCGCCGGTGCTCTGCCCGGGCTGCCGTCACCGCTCCGTGTTCACGGCGCTGCGCAGACACAAGCTCGCCGCGATGGGCGACATCGGCTGCTACATGCTGGGCGCCGACCCGCCGCTGAACGCCCTGGACAGCTCGCTCTGCATGGGCGCCAGCATCGGCATGATGGCCGGCTTCAACCAGGCGCTCGGCCGCAAGACCGCAGCGGCCGTCATCGGCGACTCCACCTTCTTCCACTCGGGCATCACGGCGCTCATCAGCGCCTCCTACAACGAGGCCGACGGACTCGTCATGATCCTCGACAACCGCACCACCGCCATGACCGGGCATCAGGGTCATCCGGGCAGCGGCGTGCGACCCGATCTCACCGAGGGCCCGGCGGTCACCATCCAGGAGCTGTGCGACGGCATCCACGTCCGCTGCACCACCATCGACGCCAAGGACTACGAGGCGATCGTCGACGCCATCAAGACAGAGGTCGCGACGCCGGGTCTCGGCGTGATCGTCGCCGAGGCCCCGTGCGCGCTCCTCGTACGCGAGAAGAACGGCACGGTGCTCGTCGACGACGAACGCTGCAACCTCTGCGGCCTCTGTCTGGCCATCGGCTGTCCGGCCATCGCCCCGCAGGCGGACACCGTCAGCATCACCGACGCCTGCACCGGCTGCGGCCTCTGTGTCGAGGTCTGCAAGCGCGGAGCGCTGACCCTCAGCCTCGGAGAGGAGGCCTCGTGAGCACCGCTTCGGGCACAACCACGGTCGCGTTGATCGGCGTTGGCGGGCAGGGCATCCTGCTGGCGGCATCCATCCTGGCTGAGGCGGCGTCCGCCGAAGGCCTCGAGGTCAAGGCCAGCGAGGTGCACGGCATGGCCCAGCGGGGCGGCAGCGTCCTCAGTACGGTCCGGTTCGGGGCCAAGGTCTTCTCACCCGTCTTCCGGCACCCGGACTACGTGCTCGCCACGGAACTGCTCGAGGGGTTCCGCGGTCTGGACATGCTGCGTGAGGGCGGTACGCTGGTGTGCGCCGCGACGACGCGCATCCTGCCGGGCAGCGTGCTGCGGCGAGAGGAGCCGTATCCGGAGGATCTGGCCGCCGCTGCGAAAGCGCGTGGCGTCCGCCTCCTCGCCGTCGACGCCGAGGGCCTGGCGCGCGAGGCGGGCACCGTACGCGCCGTGAACGTCGCGCTGATGGGCGCGACGAGCACGGTCATGCCCTTCGCCGCCGAGTCATGGCAGCGCGGCCTTGAGAGGGCCGTGCCCGCCAAGATCCTCGCCGTCAACGAGAAGGCCTTCGTGCTCGGTCGCGACTCGGTCGTCACCCCCGCGTGAGGCGCCCGCCGACGCGAGCGTCGGCGTAGATCCGCCTGCCCGCGCGCCCCGCGCCGCCGCGCGGGCGCCGGGCGGGCGCTGGATGGAGGAGTGAGTCGTGGAGATCGAAGGAGCACGCGTCATCGTCACCGGTGGGGCGCGCGGCCTCGGCCGCACGTTCGCGTTCGACCTGGCCGGGGCCGGAGCCCGCGTCGGTGTCTGCGACGTCGACGAGGCGGCTCTGGACGACCTCCGGGCCGACGCGGAGAAGCGCGGTCTGCGGGTTTGGGCGCTGCCGGCGGACGTCAGCGACGAGGCCAGCGTCGAGCGGCTCTTCGCCGCCTTCGCAAAGGAGGCCGGCGGCGTCGACGCCGTGGTCAACAACGCCGGCATGAACCGCGACGGCCTGCTGATCAAGAAGACCGGGGACCAGCTGGAGAAGCTCCCGCTGTCACGCTGGCAGGTGGTGATCGACGTCGACCTGACCGGCGTGTTCCTGTGCGCGCGCGAGGCGGCCTACCACATGGTCGGCCAGGGCACGGGCGGCGTCATCGTCTCCATCTCGTCTCTCTCGTGGATGGGCAACGTCGGCCAGACGAACTACAGCGCCGCGAAGGGGGGCATCGTCTCCATGACGCGCACCTGGGCCATGGAGCTCGCCCGGTACGGCATCCGCGCCGTCGCCGTCGCGCCCGGACTCACAGCCACGGACATGGCTATGTCGATGCCGGAGGACGCGCGCGAGCGTCTGACGTCCGCGGTACCGCTGCGCAGGATGGCGGAGCCCGCCGAGGTGTCGCACGCGGTGCGCTTCGCGCTCGAGAACGACTACGTGAACGGACGGGTCATCCCGGTGGACGGCGGCCTCAGGCTGTGACCAGGTCGCGTGTTGCCGCGGAGCACATCGACGCCCGCGTGAATCACCAGCGGGACCGCGCGCCTGACCGGCCACGCGCCGCGCTCCACGCCGCGCCCGTGCGCCTGACCGTCACCGGTGCGGAGATGGAAACGACGAGAACCCGTGACAACGGAGGTTGAGATGGATGCGGCAACGACCGACCCAGCCCGATTCGAGCGCCTGCTGAACCCGCGGTCGATCGCCGTCTTCGGCGGTGCGCAGGCCCAGGAGGCGATCCGTCAGTGCGACCTCATGGGCTATGACGGCGAGATCTGGCCGGTCCATCCCAAGGCGGACGAGGTCCTTGGGCGCAAGGTCTATCGCTCGGTCGACGAGCTGCCGGGAAGCCCAGACGCCGCCTACGTCGGCGTGAATCGCAACCTCACCATCGACATCATCAGGGGTCTCGCGGCTCGCGGCGCGGGCGGCGCGGTCTCCTACGCGACCGGCTTCGCCGAGGCGGGCGAAGAGGGCTCCGCGCTCACGCGGCAGCTGCTCGAGGCTTCGGGAGACATGGCGCTGGTCGGCCCCAACTGCTACGGGCTGCTCAACTACGTCACGGGTGCGATGCTCTGGCCCGACCAGCAGGGCGGCCGCCGGGTGGACCGCGGCGTGGCCATCATCACGATGTCCTCCAACGTCGGCTTCAACATCACCATGCAGCGGCGCGGCCTGCCCATCGCGTACATGGTCTCGCTGGGCAACCGGCTCAAGTTCGACCTGGACGATGCGATCAAGATCTTCGCGCGCCGGGAGGAGGTCACGGCGATCGGGATCTATCTCGAGGCGATGCCCGATCCCAAGCGCTTCCAGGAGGCGGTCGAGGTCGCCCGTGAGCTGGGCAAGCCCATCGTCGCCGTCAAGACCGGGCGCTCGCAGATCGCGCAGAAGGTGGTCGTGTCGCACACCGCTTCGCTGGCCGGCTCCGACGTGCTCGTGAGCGCGCTGTTCGATCGGCTCGGCGTGGCGCGCGTCGATTCCCTGGAGGCGCTGGTCGAGGCCCTGAAGCTCCTGCACGTCCTGGGCCCGCTCCAGGGCGGGCGCATCGGCGCCATGAGCACCTCGGGCGGCGACCTCACCCTGCTCGCCGACGCCCTGACCCCAGATCTCACCCTGCCTCCGCTGTCGGAGAAGGTCGCGGAGGGGCTCCGCGCGGTCGTCCACGAGCGGGTCGGCGCCTCCAACCCGTTCGACTATCAGATGTACACGTGGGACGACGACGACGCGAACGCCGAGATCTTCGGCGCCTTCCTGGCCGAGGATTTCGACATCGCCCTGTGCGCGCTCGACTACCCCAGGGCGGACAAATGCGACCAGTCCACCTGGGGCGGGGCGGAGCGGGGCTTCGTCCGGGCGACGAAGGCCACCGGCACCAAGGGCGCGGTGCTCGCGACCTTCACCGACACGGTCTCCGAGCCCGTGGCCGAACGTCTCATGGAGGGCGGTGTCGCGATGCTGGCCGGCATCGACACCGCGGCGGCAGCCATCCAGGCGGCCGTGGACGTCGGCACAGCCTGGAAGCGGCCGCCGAGTCTTCCTCTGCTGGTTGCCCCGTTCAAGGCGGACCGCGACAAGGTCACGGTGCTGGATGAAGCGGCGTCGAAGCGCATGCTCGCCGAGGCCGGCGTGCCTGTTCCACAGTCGCGCGTCGTCGGCAGCGCCGAGGAGGCAGTCGCGGCTGCCGAGGAGCTCGGCTTCCCGGTGGTCATCAAAGCGCTGGGCGTCGCGCACAAGACCGACGTAGGCGGCGTGCGCCTCGACCTGCGGAGCGCCGACGAGGTGATGTCGTCGATAGCGATGATGGCCGGCCTCTCGCAGTCCTTCCTCGTCGAGCGGATGGTCGAGGAGGTCGTCGCCGAGATCATCGTCGGCGTCGCCCAGGACGAGCAGTTCGGCCCGTACCTCGTGATCGGCGGCGGAGGCATTCTCGTCGAGCTCATGAAGGACAGCGCGTCCCTCCTGCTCCCGGTCACCAGGGAGCAGGTCCTGGAGGCGCTTGACGGACTCCAGTGCGCACCGCTCCTGAACTGCTTCAGGGGCTGTCCGCAGGCTGACCTGAACGCGGCCGCCGATGTCGTCCTCGCGATCGCCGCCATGGTCGAGAAGGATCCCGCGGCCATCGTGGAACTCGACGTCAACCCTCTCATGGTCCTGTCGGAGGGCCATGGCGCGGTCGCGGCCGACGCCCTCATCAGGCTCAACGGGGACCGCTAGAAACCACGGGCGTGCGGTGCCGGGCAGGCGGCCCGGCCCCGCCGCGGAAAGGACCGGAGCAGATGAGCAGCGATGCGCTCAGGCAGAAGATCATGGACAAGGCGAAGGAGGAGGGCGCTTCGCTGGTCGGGATCGTGCGGATCGCCGATCTGAAGTCCGCCCCGTCCTACGCGGTCTACGACGAGAACCCCTTCTATCCCGAGTACAAGGGCGTGGAGTGGAAAGATGAGTACAAGACGATGCTGGTCTGGGGGCTGGCGCATCCCGCGTCGGAGCCCGCCCTCGACTGGTGGAGCCTCAAGATCCCGGCCTTCACTCCGGGCAACTTCGAACTGCGGGCGCAGTCGAAGCGCCTGCGCAGCTGGATGACCGACGAGCTGGGGATGGGCGCACTGTCGCTGCCGTACCAGATCGAGTACGGCGGAGCCTTCCTCAAGGACGCGGCGGTCCTCGCCGGTCTGGGCGTGTTCGGCCGGGACAACCTGCTGATCACGCCGGAGTACGGCCCGCGGATCCGGCTTCGCGGCATCTTCTTGGAGGCGGACCTGGAGCCGACCCCGCGATGCGTAGGATTCGACCCGTGCGCGACGTGCAGCAAGCCGTGCCAGCGCGTCTGCCCGAGGACCGCGTTCCGCAGCGGCGCCTACGAGAGGACGCTCTGCAAGCAGGAGCAGGACCAGCTCGACGTGGACTTCGAGGTGCTCGACGGGGCGATCATGGGACTCGATGAGCCCAGCAACGTCACCAAGTACTGCCGCGCCTGCGAGCTGGCGTGCCCCGTCGGTCAGGACGGCGGCGCCTTCGTCAGCCCGCCCGATCAGGTCCTGCCCGACCAGCGTCGCTACGTGCTGGACGACCAGGACTGGGCGGCCTTCGGCGAGCAGCTGTCGGGCAAGTCGGCGCGGATCCCCGCGCTCGCCGAGGCGGCCGTGGCTGCGGGCCCCTTCGATGGCGACGAGCCGACGCTCCGGCTCGAGGTCCTCGCCGGGACCGACGATGTCGGCGGCTTCGCCTGTGGCGACGCCGCCCTCGACGAGCACCTCACGCAGCGCGCGCTCGCCGGCCAGCAGGCCGGCAAGACACGCGTCGCCGCCCGGGAGGCTCGCGTGGTCGGCTACTTCGCGCTCAAGGCGGCGACGGTCAGCCCTCCTGCGACGATCGAGCACCTGCCCGGCCAGGGCCCGCTGGACGTGCCGGTGATCCTGCTCGAGCGCATGGCGGTCGACGCCGGGGAGCAGGACAAGGGCATCGGCGAGGCGATGCTGGTGGAGGCGCTGTCCCGCTGCCTGCAGGCGTCCTCGACGATGTTCTCCCGTGCGGTCCTCGTCGCTGCCGGCGACACCTCCGCCCGCGGCTTCTTCGAGAAGTACGGCTTCGCGCCGTCGCCGACGGGTGCGCAGCATCTCCTTGTCCGCACGAAGGACATCCGCAAGAGCTTGACGCCGCCCGCGGAGGAGTAGCGCGCATCCCGTCCGGCGCTGCGGCACGCGGGAACCAGGGTGTACGATGCGCCTTTGAGTACGAGCTGGTCACCGATCCGGCTATCGCTGCCGCCGGCGGCTTCGGCCGCCGGCGCGTCCCGAGAAGGAGTCGCATGAACCTTCGCCTCACGTGCCTCGACCCAGCGGAGCGCGATCTCGTCGTCGAGTCCGCGCTCAGCGTGCTCGAACGCGAGGGCATGCGCATGAAGGGCTCGCGCGCCCTCGACGCGCTCGAGGAGCGCGGCGCGACGGTGGACCCGGAGTCCGGCATGGTGCGCATGCCTCCGGATCTCGTGCGCGCCTCCCTGGCCCAGTTGCCGGACCGGCTGCTGCTGGCGGGGGCCACGCCGGATCGCGACGTCGTCCTCGACCGGCACACGGGTCCCTTCTTCAACCCCTCCGGCTGCCACGCGAAGACCCTCGACTTCCGCACGGGGAAAGTCAGGCCGTCGACGCTGCAGGACATCTGCGAGGGCACGGCGGTCATGGACGCTACCCCGGAGATCGACTTCATGTGGACGTTCGCCACCGCCAACGACGTGCCTGCGGAGCGCCGGGAACTGACGGAGTACTACACGTACCTCTCCCGGACATCGAAGCCGCTGGTGTTCGTCGACTGCCCGACCGAGGTCGCGCCGGTACGGCGCATCATGGACATCCTCGGCGACGGCATGGACGGCTTCAGGCGGCGTCCGCGGCTCGCCACACTGTGCGCAGTCCGCGCCCCTCTCCAGGTCAACGGTGAACTCCTCGACGCGACCTGCGAGTACGCCGCGATGGGGGCGCCGGTCTGGGCGTACACGATGCCGATGGCCGGCGCCACCTCACCGGTCACGGTCGGGGGGACGCTTGCGTTGATGTGGGCGGAGATCCTCGGCATGGTCACCGCCGTCCAGGCGACGGCGCCCGGCGCCGCGGTCCTCGCCTGCTGCGGGCCCGGCGTCCTCGACATGCGCACGTCGTCCATGTCCCTCGGCAGCCCGGAGAACACCATCATGGGCATCGCCTCGGTCGAGATCGGGCACCATCTTGGCCTGCCCGTCCACAACACGGCCCTCTCGACGGACGCGAAGCACCCCGGCGTGCAGGCCGGGTATGAGAAGGGGCTGAAGGTGCTGCCTGCGGCGCTCGCGGGCGTGGATGTCATCAGCGGAGGGTTCGGAGCGCTCGCCTCGTCGAGCGTCTGGCATCTCCCCATGGTGCCCATCGACGCCGATATCGCGAGGCTCGTGCGGCGCATCGTGGCGGGCGCCGAGGTAAGCGTGGAGAGCGTGATGTCCGACACCATCGCGCGCCTGGGCGCAGGCGGCAACTACCTCAAAGAGCGCGTGACGCGCGATCGCACGCGAGCGGGCGAGCATTTCAATCCCGTCATCGGGAGTCGTCTCGCCTTCGAGCAGTGGATGGCCGAGGGCAGAGTTGAGACGGACGTGGCGAGGGAGATCGTGGACCAGGTGCTCGCCTCCGGGGCAGCGGACGCCGAGGACGGCCGCGCCTCGGCGCTCGGCGATGACCAGCTGGCCGCCCTCGCGGAGGTGTGCGGGGTCGATCGCTGAGTCGCGCCGGGCATCGGCGCGGCGCGGCCCGAGGTCGAGCGCGCGGTGGGACTCGGCCGGCTAGGCTTCGTCCCCCGGCACCGGCCAGCCCGCGTCCGGCTTGACCTCCGAGTAGACGAGCATCGTCTCCACCTTGTCGACGCCGGGGATGGCGGCGATGTCGTCCTTGATCAGCAGTCCGAGGTGCTCGAGGTCGCGCAGCGCCACGTGCAGCAGGTAGTCGAAGCGTCCGGCGACGTGGTAACAGGCGCGCACGTCGGCCAGGGCGACGACGCCGCGCTCGAAGCCCTCGATGCAGTCGGTCGCGTGGTGCACGAGCTCGACCGCGAGGAAGGCCTGCAGGCCGAGACCGAGGCTGGCGGGATCGACCAGGGCGCGATAGCCGGTGATGTGGCCCTCGCCCTCGAGGCGCCGCACGCGCTCGCTCATCGCCGACTGCGAGAGGCCGACGCGCTCGGCGAGGCGGGCGTTGGTGAGGCTGCCGTCCCGTTGCAGCTCGATCAGGATGCGGCGGTCGAGAGCGTCCA
>DASRZL010000123.1:0-13570 GCA_035686425.1 Thermoleophilia bacterium | reverse complement strand
GGGGAGCCTCCCTCGCTGCGAGCCTGTATGATTGGCGGTCGTGACTTCGCTCGACCACATCCGCAACTTCAGCATCATCGCGCACATCGACCACGGCAAGTCGACCCTGGCCGACCGTATCCTCGAGTCCACGGGGACGGTCGCCATGCGCGACATGAAGGAACAGCTCCTGGACAAGATGGAGCTCGAGCGCGAGCGCGGCATCACGATCAAGAGCCAAGCCGTCCGCATCGCCTACAAGGCGCATGACGGCCAGACGTACCAGCTCAACCTCATCGACACCCCCGGGCATGTGGACTTCACCTACGAGGTGTCACGCAGCCTTGCCGCCTGCGAGGGCGCCGTGCTGCTCGTCGACTCCACGCAGGGCGTCGAGGCCCAGACGGTGGCCAACGCCTACCTGGCCATCGACAACGACCTCGAGATCATCCCGGTGCTCAACAAGATCGACCTGCCGGCGAGCGACGTGCCCGAGGCCGAGATGGAACTGCACGAGCTCACCGGCGCGACGCACGACGAGATCCTCACCGTGTCGGCGAAGACGGGGGAGGGGGTAGGGGAGATCCTCGAGGCCGTGGTGACGAGGACGCCGCCGCCCGAGGGCGACCCGGCGGCGCCCCCCCGCGCGCTGATCTTCGACAGCGAGTACGACCAGTACCGCGGCGTGATCGCCTACGTCCGCGTGATCGACGGCGGCTTCTCGAAGCGCCAGCTCGTCCGCCTCATGCGCACGGACCAGGAGGCGGAGATCGAGGAGCTCGGCTACTTCGGTCCCGAGATGAAGCCGACCGACCGGCTCGAGACCGGGGAGGTCGGCTACATCATCACCGGCGTCAAGGACGTGGCGCAGGTGCGCGTCGGCGACACGATCACGGACAAGAAGCGCCCGGCCGGCGAAGCCCTGCCGGGCTACAAGGTCGTGCAGCCGATGGTGTTCACCGGCCTGTTCCCGACCGAGGGCGACAAGTTCGAGGAGCTCCGCGACGCGCTCGAGAAGCTCAAGCTGAACGACGCGGCGCTCAGCTATGAGCCCGAGAGCTCGGTCGCGCTGGGCTTCGGCTTCCGCTGCGGGTTTCTCGGCCTCCTGCACATGGACATCGTGCGTGAGCGGCTCGAACGCGAGTACGGACTCGAGCTGATCACGACCATGCCGAACGTGGAGTACCACGCGTATCGCACCAACGGCGGCATGGTCGTCGTCCGCAACCCGGCGCAGATGCCCGACCCGAACTTCATCGACCATGTCGAAGAGCCATACGTCAGCGCCAGCGTCCTCGTGCCCACCGAGTTCGTCGGCACCATCATGGAGCTCTGCCAGGGCCGCCGCGCCGACTTCGTCGACATGAAGTACCTCTCGCCTGAGCGCTGCGAGATGCACTACAAGCTGCCGCTGGGCGAGATCGTGCTCGACTTCTTCGACCAGCTCAAGACGCGCACGCGCGGCTACGCCTCGCTCGACTACGAGTACTCCGGCTACCGCCAGAGCGACCTCGTCAAGCTCGACGTGCTGCTCGCCGGCGAGCCCGTGGACGCACTCTCGCTGATCACTCCTCGCGAGCGCGCCCATCTGCGCGGCAAGGCGCTGGTCACCAAGCTGCGCCAGAAGATCCCGCGGCAGATGTTCGAGGTGCCGGTGCAGGCGGCGATCGGCAACAAGGTCGTCGCGCGCGAGACGGTCAAGGCGGTACGCAAAGACGTGACCGCCAAGTGCTACGGCGGCGATATCAGCCGCAAGCGCAAGCTGCTCGAGAAGCAGAAGGAAGGCAAGAAGCGGATGAAGCAGCTCGGCGTCGTCGAGGTGCCGCAGGAGGCGTTCCTCGCCGTGCTCGAGCTCGACCCGGGCGACAAGGACCGCTGATGCGTGGCGGCAGCGGCGCGTCCGTGCCGCATCTGGCGCCGCCCGCCCTCGACTTCCACGCCTCGTTCCTGGCGGCGCTGCGCGAGTATCACTCGGAGGGCCGGCACGCCGAGCTCGATGAGGCGCTTCTCACCGGCCCGGCCGAGTTCACCCGCTATGCCGGGGCGCTGCGCGCCGACGTGGCCGAGCCGGGCGCGTCGGTCCGGTACGTCGCCGCGCTCCGCGGCGACCTGCCGGCATCCTGGCCAGACGGCTACGTGCCGCAGACCCAGCTCTGGTGGGTCCGCGGCACGGAGTACCTCGGCCGGCTCACAATCCGTCATGACCTGACCCCGCACCTGTTGTTCGAGGGCGGCAACATTGGCTTCGACGTGCGGCCGGGGGCCCGGCGGCGAGGCCACGCCACGGCCATGCTGGCCGCGGCGCTGCCGCTCGCCGCCGCTTTCGGCGTCGACCCGGTGCGCATCGACTGCCTCGCCGGCAACGTCGCCTCGCGGCGGGTGATCGAAACGAACGGCGGCGTCCTCGACGGGGAGCGGGACGGCAATCTGTACTTCTGGGTGCCAGCAACGTGAGCGGCGCTCGCGAGGCACAGGGCGCGCACACCGCCTTCGACGGCCCGGTCCACCACGTCTACATCCACGTCCCCTTCTGTCGGGCGAGGTGCGACTACTGCGACTTCGTCTCGGCGCCCGTGGGGGATCCGGGGGCCGGGCGGGCGGGGGCGCAGGCCGCCCGCCGGCTCGACGAGTTCACGGACGGCATCGCCACCGAGTGGGAGCTGGAGCGGACGTCGCATGACGTGCGCCGCCTGCGCACGCTCTACCTCGGGGGCGGTACGCCCAGCCTGCTGGGGCCGGAACGGCTCGAGCGGCTGCTCGAGCGCTTCCGGCCCCACCTGACGCCGCACGCGGAAGTCACCGTCGAGACCAACCCGGAGGACGTCGACGGCGAGTTTGCCCGTTGGGCTGCGGACGCGCCGGTCGCCGGGGGTGCCGGCGCGGCCCGCGGCATCCGCATCTCGCTCGGCGCGCAGAGCTTCTCGCCCCACCTGCGCGCCGTGCTGGGTCGCACGGCGGCGGCCGATCCCGGCGACGCCTTCGGCCGGCTTCGCCGTGCTGGCGTCGCCAACCTCGGCATCGACCTCATCCACGGCATTCCCGGCCAGACCCCGGAGCTGCTCGGGGCGGATATCGCGGCGGTCCTCGATCTGCGGCCCGAGCACGTGTCCTGGTATGAGCTGGACGTGATCCAGGGCACGGCGCTGGCGGCGCGTCTCGCGGCCGTCTCGGGGGCCGACGGCGTGGGCGCCGGCGCCGGCCTCGATCCGAAGGCCATGCCGGCCGACCCCAGCGACGACGTGCGCGCGGCGGGCTACCGGCGCGTCATACACGAGCTCTCGCGCGCCGGCTACGACTGGTACGAGGTCAGCAACTTCGCGCTGGCGGGGCGCCGGGCACGCCACAACGTCGCGTACTGGCGCGCCCGCCCGTATCTCGGCTTGGGGCCGGGAGCGGTGAGCACCGTCGGCGCCCGGCGCTGGACGAACGGGCCCGATCCGGCCGCCTGGGCCGCGGCTCTTGCCACGGGCGCGAGCCCGCCGCGCGCGGCCGAAGAACTCGATGCCGCGACGCGCGCGGTGGAACGCCTGCTCCTGGCGGCCCGCTGCGGCGAGCGGGTCCCCCTCGCCGAGGTGGCGGCCGCCGTCGACCTCGGGGCGGCTGCTTCGCTCGCCCGCGCTGGATTGGTTTCCCTGCACGGTGGTACAATCCGCGTGACGCGAAAGGGGAGGCACGTGGCCAACGAGGTGTGCGTGCGCCTGTTTCGCGATTCGCATTTAAGGGGGTAGGTTGCCGCTCACGGCACGTCAAGAGCAGGTCCTGAGGACCGTCATCGAAGAGTACATCGCCTCCGGCGCCCCGGTCGGCTCAAAGCACCTCAGCGAGCACCACCGGTTGGGCGTCGCGGCGTCGACGATCCGCAACGACCTCGCCGACCTCGAAGACATGGGCATGCTCGCCCACCCGCACACGTCGGCGGGTCGGGTGCCCACCGACGCGGGCTACAGGCACTACGTGGACGCCGTCGTCACGGAGCGGCGCGAGGCGCCGCCGGCCGTCCTGCTCGAGCACGACCGTGCGCGCAGCGAGATCGACGACGCGCTGCGGGAGACCGCCGAGGCGCTGTCTCGCGTCACCGAACTCATGGCGGTGGTGTCGTCGCCGGCGGTCACGACCTCCACGCTGCGGCACATCGAGATCCTCTCGCTCCAGGCGCGCCTCGTCATGGTGGTGCTCATCACCACGTCCGGCCTGGTCACCAAGCGGGTCTTCGCCTTCGCCGATCCCGTCGACGAGGGCCTCGCCGAGTTCGCTCGCGTGTACCTCAACGAGCGGCTGGTCGGCGCCCAGCTGGGCACGCGGCATGTGAGCGCCGTGTTCGAGAGCGCCGACCTGCGTCTCAAGGAGCGTGCTTTCCTCGACGCGCTTCGGCCCGCCTTCGAGGCGCCGGGGCCGGGCGACGTCGAGGGTCTGCACCTGGGCGGGACCTCGCGTCTGCTGGAGAACCTCACGCGAGCCGGCGCCGGCCACCTCAACGAGGTGCTGCAGATGCTCGAGGAGCGCTACAACCTGCTCGAGCTCCTCGCAGGAGTGCTGCGCGAGGACGGCGTCTACCTGCGCATCGGCCACGAGATGGCCTCGCCCTCCCTGCAGGAGTGCTCTCTCGTGGCGGCCAACTACGGGGTGGCGAACCGCAATCTCGGCACGGTGAGCGTGCTCGGCCCTACGCGCATGGACTACCAGCGCGTGATCGCAACGGTACGGGCCACCGCCGACGGCCTGAGCACGTATCTCGAAGATATCTGGTGACCACTCCCGACTGGGGCTCCCTGTGAAGCGTGACTATTACGACGTCCTCGGCGTGCGGCGCGATGCCGACGCCGGCGAGATCAAGAAGGCCTTCCGCAAGCTGGCACGCGAGTGTCATCCGGACGTGAACCAGGAAGATCCGGACTGCGAAGCCCGGTTCAAGGAGGCGGCCGAAGCCTACGAAGTCCTGAGCGACGCCGATTCGCGCGCCGCCTTCGACCACTACGGGTTCGACGGCCTGCGCGGGCGGCAGATGACCGACTTCGAGCACGTCGGCTTCGGCGACCTCTTCAACATCTTCTTCGGCGGCGGCATGTTCGACTCGGTGCTGCGCGACGCCGGCGGCATGTGGGGCGCCGCGACCGGCAGTGCGCCCGCGCCGCGCGGCGACGACGTGGAGGCGCGTCTCGACCTCACCTTCGCCGAGGCGGTCTTCGGCGCCACCAAGGAAGTCGAGGTCGCCGCGGACGCGGCATGCGAGAGCTGCAGCGGCAGCGGCGCCAAGGCCGGCACCGGTCGCGAGCAGTGCCCGCAGTGCCACGGCAGCGGGCGCATGCGCGAGGTCTCCAGCCTCGGCGGGTTCGGGCAGTTCATCCGGACGAGTACCTGCACGGTGTGCCGCGGTCAGGGCACCATCGTCAAGGAGCCGTGCGAGACGTGCCTCGGCACGGGCCGGCTGCGGCAGACGCGCACGGTCCCGGTCGACGTGCCGGCGGGCATCGCCGAGGGGCAGCGCCTGCGCCTCGCCGGTGAAGGCGGCGCCGGCTCACGAGGGGGACGCCCCGGCGACCTCTACGTCTCCATCGCCGTCGAGCCTCACGACCACTTCATGCGCGACGGCGACGACCTCATCTACCGGCTCGACGTCACCGTGGTCGACGCGGCGCTCGGCACCACCGCCTACGTTCCTGCGCTCGACGGCGATATCGAGGTGCAACTCAAGCCCGGTACCCAGCCTGGGGAGGTCAAGTCGTACCGCAGCCGCGGTGTGCCGGTGCTCCAGGGCTACGGCAGGGGCGATCTGAAGGTCGTGGTCAGTGTCCTCGTGCCGCTGCAGCTCACCGACGAGCAGCGCGACCTGCTGGAGCAGTTCGCCGCGGTCAGCACCGAGGCCACGTACGAGGCAGACCCGAGCTTCCTCGACAAGGTCCGCGCCGTCTTCCGCCAGTGAGGCAGCCGCAGTACACGCGTTACCTGCTGCGGCTGGAAGCTGCGGCGGGGGTGCGGCCGCAGGCACCACCGGTGGCCGACACCGACGACGACTGGTCGGGCGCGGCGGCCTACGTGCGTGGCCCAGACGAGCAAGCCCTCGAGTACGTCGATCCCCGGGCTGTGGAGGAGGTCCTCGCGCTGCAGCCGGCCGGCTGGCAGGAGGACGAGGGTGGCCGGTCGCTCGTCTTCTGGCTGGAGCACGGCGCCGAGGCCGACGCGGCCGTCGCCGAGGGGCTCAAGCGGGTCGGGGCGCTCGGTAGACTCGAGGTCTCGCGCGAGCAGTCGGGTTGGGAGGACGCATGGCGGCGCTTCCACACGCCGCACGTGATCGGGAGGCTGTACGTGCGACCGCCCTGGTACCCCGCACGCGAGGACCTCCTCGACATCGTCGTGGAGGCCGGCCTCGCCTTTGGCACCGGCGGGCACGCGAGCACGCGGCAGTGTCTCGAGCTCATCCAGACCATGCCGTCGGGCTCGCTGCTCGACCTGGGGTCGGGCTCCGGAGTCATCTCCTTCGCCGCCCTGCGGCTCGGGTTCTCGCCCGTGTGCGGCATCGATATCGACCCCGTGGCGGTCCACGCCGCGGCGGGCAACGCGGCCATGAACGGCCTTGCGCCGACCTTCCTGATCGGCGACGCGGCGGATGGGTCATATCCGTTGCCGGCGGCGGACGTGGTCGTGGCCAACATCGCGCTTCGCCCGATCCTGCGGCTGGCGGATCGCTGGCGCTCTGGGGAGGATGGGTCGGGAACCGCGCCGCCAGCGCAGCTGCTGCTCTCCGGGCTGCTGGTGGAGCAGGCCGTGGAGGCACTGGCGGCGTTCCCCCGCTTCTCGGAGGTCTCGCGGGTGGACGACGGCACCTGGCTCACGCTGCACCTGACGAGGCGGGCGTGACGCGCGTCGTCGCCGGCTTCGTCGGCTGCAAGGTCAGCCAGGCCGATGGAGAGGCGGCGCTGGCGGAGCTGGCCGCCGCCGGACTCGAGCCGGTGACGGCGCGAGAGGCGGCCGACGTCGTCGTCGTGCACACGTGCTGCGTGACGGCCGAGGCTGAGCGCAAGTCGCGCCGCCTCGCGCGCCGCGCCGCCGCCGACGGACGGCGCGTGATCGTGGCCGGCTGCGCCGCCGCGCTTCGTCCCGAGCAGTTCGAGGGCGCGGGGGTGACCGTCACGGCGCGCCCCGATTGGGCGGCCGTGGCCGTCGAACTGGGCGATCTGGCTGTCGGCGCCGATGGTGCTCGTGACGCGGGGTCCGGCACCACCAGCGGCGCCACAGGCGGCACCGCAGGTGGCGCTGTCACCGATGCGCGAGTATCCGCCGGGCGGGCCAGCTTCGAGCGCGGGTCCGACGGCGCGCAGCGGGCCACGCCGGGTGCGCGCACCCGGTCGGTGCTCAAGGTGCAGGACGGGTGCGCGGGCGCGTGTGCCTATTGCGTCGTGCGCCTCGTGCGCGGGCGCCCCACGAGCCTCGCGCTCGCGGACGCCCTCGCGGCCGCTCGTGACGGCCTCGCGCGGGGCTGCGGTGAAGTCGTGCTGAGCGGCATCGATCTGGGCGCCTGGCGTGACGGCGACGCGGGTCTGCCCGATCTCCTGGCCGCGATCGCCGAGCTCGATGGACTGCGGCGCGTGCGCCTGTCGTCGATCGAGCCGCGCCACGTCGACGCGCGGCTCATCGAGCTGCTGGGTCACCCGCGCGTCGCCCGTCACGTGCACGTGCCGCTGCAGTCGGCGGACGACGGCGTGCTGCGCGCGATGCGCAGGCCGTACACGTTCGCCGAGTACCTGCGGGCCGTCGAGCCCCTGCAGCGCTTGCCCGGGGCGGCTATGCTGAGCACCGATGTCATCGTCGGTTACCCGACTGAAGACGAGGCTGCGTTCGCGCGCACACTCGAGGCGCTCGAGGGAGGGCTGTTCGGGCGCGTACACGTCTTCGCCTACTCGGCGCGGCCGGGGACGGCGGCGGCGGAGCTGCCGCCCCTGCCGGCCGCGGTCGTCAAGGAGCGCATGGGCCGCGCGCTCGCGGCCGCCGAGGCGGCCGCGCTGGCCGCGCGCCGCGCCGCCGTGGGCCGCGCCGCGGAGGTCCTCGTCGAGGAGCGGCGCGACGGCCTCTGGAGGGGGTACAGTTCGGAGTACATCCGCTACTCGCTGCGGGGCTCGGCACGCCGCGGCGAGCTCGTGCAGGCCGTCGCCGATGAGGTGGCGGGCGACGGGGTGACCGGCAGGGTGAAGGAGTGAGGCGATGAACAGCCGCAGAAAGGCCACCGAAGTCGGGCTTTCGGGCGGTGCGGCGCAGCAGCACCGCACGTCAGTCATCGAGCGGGCCGCCGAAGCAGCGCCGCTCCGCGACTGCATCTTCTGCAGGATCGCCGCCGGGGAGATCCCGGCGGAGATCGTGGCCGAGGACGACGACTTCGTCGCCTTCCGCGACGTGCGCCCGCTCGCGCCGGTCCACCTGCTCGTGATCCCGAAGCTTCACGTCGCGTCGCTGGACGAGGCCGAGGCCCTGGACGACGACGCAACGGCGCGCGCGCTCGGCTTCATCGCCGCCACGGCCCGCGCCGCCGGCGTTGCCGGGAGCGGCTATCGCGTCATCACGAACACGGGCCCCGACGCCGGCCAGGAGGTCATGCACCTGCACTGGCACGTCATCGGCGGGACCCGCCTTGGAGGCATGGTATGAGAGAGCTCGGCACCATCGAACAGCGCATCAAGGACGACGCCACCGCGGCGCTGAAGGCCGGCGACAAGCGCCTTCGCGAGGCGCTCAACTCGTTCGTCGCCGCGCTCAAGAAGGAGCGCATCGACAGCCGCAAGCAGCCCACCGAGGCCGACGAGCTCACGGTGCTCAAGCGCGAGCGCAAGCGGCGCGCGGAGGCCATCGAGCTCTACGACGGGGCGGGGCGCACCGACCTCGCCGACCAGGAGCGCTACGAGGAGGGTCTCCTCAAGGGCTACATGCCGGAGGAGCTGACCGACGCCGAGCTCGAGGTGTTGGTGGACGAGGGCATCGCCGCCACGGACGCGGTCACACCCAGGGACATGGGCAAGGTGATGGGCTGGCTCAAGCCCATGGTCGCCGGCCGTGCCGACGGCAAGAAGCTCAGCGACCTCGTCCGCGGTCGCTTGGGGGGGTGAGGGTGACGCCGATGTCGCGCACGGTCATCGACCTCGACAGCAACAGCGACGCGCTCGACCTCGCCGGGGAGCACGACGCGCACCTCAAGATCCTCGAGCAGCGGCTCGACTGCACGCTGACGCTTCGCGGCAACGTGCTCATCCTCGAGGGCGAGGCGGAAGCCGTCGAGAAGGCGCGCGCCGCCATCGACGAGCTGCTCACGGTGATCCGGAGCGGGCGGCCGCTCAACCCCGCCATCGTGGAATCGCTGATGGACATCGCCATCAACTCCTCGGGCAAGCCTTCGGAGGTCTACGGCGACGTCGTCTGGACGCACCGCGGCCGCCAGGTCGGCCCGCGCACCGTCAACCAGAAGCTGTATGTGGACGCCATCCGCAAGAACACCATCACCTTCGGGATCGGCCCTGCCGGTACCGGCAAGACGTATCTCGCCACGGCCATGGCCGTGAACGCCTTCTTCGGCAAGCAGGTCGGGCGCATCATCCTCACGCGGCCGGCGGTGGAGGCGGGGGAGAGCCTCGGCTTCCTGCCCGGGACGGTGAGCGAGAAGGTCGACCCGTACTTCCGGCCGCTCTTCGACGCCCTGTACGACATGATCGACGGCGAGAAGCTCGCGGCCCTCATCGAGAAGGGCGAGATCGAGGTGGCGCCGCTCGCGTTCATGCGTGGGCGCACGCTCAACGACTCGTTCATCATCCTCGACGAGGCGCAGAACACCTCGCCCGAGCAGATGAAGATGTTCCTCACCCGGCTCGGGTTCGGCAGCAAGATGGTGGTCACCGGCGATGTCACGCAGATCGACCTGCCTCACAGCCGCACCTCGGGGCTGGTGACGGTGCCTGAGGTCCTCGACGACGTCGACGACATCACCGTCGTCGAGTTCGACGGGCACGACGTCGTGCGCCACAAGCTGGTCCAGCGCATCGTCAATGCCTACAAGGCGCACGACGACCAGGTGGACGCGGCGCGGGCGCAGCGTTCCGCGCCCGGCCCGCGCCGTGGCAAGGAGGGAGCGTGAACCTCGTCGAGGTGGTCAACACGACGCGCACGCAGGTCGACGAGGAGCTCGTCGCCCGCCTCGTCGCCACGGTGCTCGAGGCCGAGGGCGTCCTCGGCGCGGAAGTCGCCGTCGCATTCGTCGGCGAGGCGCGCATCCGCGCCCTGAACCGCGAGCACCGCGGCAAGGACGAGGTCACCGACGTGCTGTCCTTCCCGCTGGAAGACTGGGACGACGACGGCGGCCCTGAGGGCGACGACCAGAGGGGGGCTCTCGCCACCGCTGCCGCCGGCGTCTCCGCGGCGGCAACGCCGGCCCCCGACCTTGGTGAGGTCGCCGCGGCCGTCGTGGCCGGCGAGGCCGGCCCGCCGCTGATGCTCGGCGACGTCGTGATCTGCGCGCGCCAGGCGCTGCGCCAGGCGCGCGCCGACGCTCTTCCGGCGGCCTTCGAGATCGCCGTCCTGCTGGCGCACGGTACGCTGCACCTGCTCGGCTACGACCACGAGACCGACGCCGGCCAGATGGCCCTGCGCCAGGCCGAGGTGCTCGAACTCGTCGACTGGGAGGACCTCGTTGTCGCAGCGTCGCGGTAACCTGCTCACCAGCTTCAACTTCGCCTTCGACGGCATCGTCCACGCGCTCCGCTTCGAGCGCAACATGTGGATCCACTTCGCCATCGCCGCGCTGGTGCTGGTCGCCGGCCTGTTCTTCGCGCTCACCCGACTCGAGGTCATCGCGCTCCTCGTCGCCATCTCGTTCGTGCTCATCACCGAGATGTTCAACACGGCCATCGAGAACGTGGTCGACCTGATCACCGACGACGACGACCCGCGCGCCCGCGTCGCCAAGGACGTGAGCGCGGGTGCAGTGTTGATCGCCGCCGTCAACGCCGTGGGCGTCGCCTACCTGGTCTTCTACGACAAGATCACCAGCGTGCCGTACACGATCCTGAGCAAGCTGCGTGGTTCGCCGATCGACGTCACCGTCATCGCGCTCTTCATCGTCATCCTGGCCGCGATCGCCCTCAAGGCAATCACGCACCGCGGCACCGCGTTCCACGGCGGGCTGCCGTCCGTGCATGCCGCACTCTCGTTCGCCGCGTGGGTGGCGGTGACGTTCATCGCGGTCGACACGACGTTCGCGCTGCCGATCTCGGCGATCACGCTCTTTCTCGCGATCCTCGTCGCGCAGAGCCGCGTGCAGGCGAAGATCCACACCTTCGCCGAGGTGGCGGTGGGCGCCGCGCTCGGGATCGCGATCACGGCCGTGCTGTTCCGCATCTGGTACCCGCTGTGAGCCGGGTCCCCGAAGCGGCGGAGCGACTGCTCTTTCAGGAGGCGCTCGACGTCGCCGAGCGCGCGTACGCGCCGTACTCGGGGTACGCGGTCGGCGCCGTGGCGATCGGCCCCTCCGGCCGCAGCCACCACGGCGTCAACGTCGAGAGCGCCGCTTCGCCCGCAGGGCTGTGCGCGGAGCGTGCGGCGCTGGCCGCGCTCGCCGCCGTCGGTGAGCGCGAGTTGAAGTACGTGGCGGTCGCCGCGCTGGACGGCTCGGACTGCCTGCCCTGCGGCATGTGCCTGCAGGCGCTCGCTGAGTTCGGCGACCCTGAGATCGTCGCCCGCGCGGCGGGCGAGCTGAGCGTCGTGCGCCTGCGCGATCTGCTCACGGCTCCGTTCTCGCGACTGGACGCGGGCGCCGATGGCTGACGACTTCCGCAGCGGATTCGTGGCCGCCTTCGGCCGGCCGAACGTCGGCAAGTCGACCCTGGTCAACGCCCTCGTCGGGCGCAAGGTCAGCATCGTCAGCGATCACCCACAGACGACGCGCCGGCGCATCACCGGCGTCGTCTCGCTGGAGGACTGCCAGATCGTCCTGCTCGATCTGCCCGGCTTCCAGAAGCCGTTCGACTCCCTCACGCGGCGTATGCAGACGACGGTCGACGACGCGCTGGGAGAGGTCGACGCGGCGCTTGTGCTCCTGAACGCGACCGAGACCTTCGGCCCCGGCGACCGCTACGTCGCGCAGGCGGTCGCCGCATCCGGCTTGCCGGCCTTGTTCGTGCTCAACAAGATCGACCTCGTGGACGGGCGCCGGCTGGGCGCGCGCCTCGACGAGGCGCGCGCCCTCTCCGGCGGCGGCGAGGTCCTCGCCGTCTCCGCTCTGCGCGGCGACGGGCTCGCCGACGTGCTCTCCCGCCTGGCGGCGGCGATGCCTCCGGGTCCCGTCTACTTTCCCGACGGGCAGCAGAGCGACCAGCCCCTCGAGATGCTCGTGGCGGAGCTCATCCGCGAGCAGGCGCTGCGGCTGACCCGCGACGAGGTGCCGCACGCGATCGCCGCGGAGGTCGGCGCCATCACCGAGCGCAGCGATCGCCCTCTGGTTGAGATCGAAGCGAGCCTGATCGTCGAGACGGAGTCGCAGAAGGCGATCGTGGTCGGCAAGCGCGGCCGCATCGTCAAGGCCATCGGCAGCGGCGCGCGGCACGAGATCGAGGCCATCCTCGGCGTCCACGTTTTCCTCGATCTGCGGGTCAAGGTTCGCAAGCGCTGGCGTCGTGACGACCGGTACGTCGACCACCTGCTGTAGGTATTCGGGCTGGTATACTCGCCGAGGCTCCGCCAGTCCATCGCCCGTCGCCCGGAGGTCGTGGCGTGCACCCCGAAGAACTCGCCAAGACCATCGACCACACGCTGCTGCGCGCCGACTCGACCAACGCCGACGTCGAGGCGCTCTGCGGGGAGGCGGCCGGGTATCACTTCGCCGCCGTCTGCCTGTTCCCGCACTTCGTCCCGCTGGCCGCCGGTCTGCTGCGCGGCACGGACGTCAGGACGTGCACCGTCATCTCGTTCCCGTTCGGCGCCGACACGCCGAAGATCAAGGCTCTCGCCGCCGGCGAGGCGGTCTCCCGCGGCGCCGAAGAGGTGGACGTCGTCATCAACGTGCCGGCCTTTCTCTCCGGCGAGCACGACCTCGTCCGCGACGAACTCGGCGGCGTCGTGCGCGCCGTGCGCGTGCGAGGCGACGACGCGGAGCGTGGCCGGGTGATCGTCAAGGCCATCATCGAGACCTGCTACCTTGACGAAGAGCTGAAGCGGCTCGCCTGCCGCGTCTGCGAGCAGGCAGGCGTCGACTTCGTCAAGACGTCGACCGGCCTGGGGCCGAAGGGCGCGACGGTTGCGGACGTCGAGCTGCTCCGCGACTGCCTCGACGAGCGCATCGGCATCAAGGCGTCGGGCGGCATCCGCACCGCCGCCGACCTCGAGCGTATGGTCGGCGCCGGCGCCGACCGGGTCGGCACCAGTGCCGGCGCCGCCATCATGAGGGAGCGCCTCGCCTGACGAGGGCGACCGGCGAGGCACTGTAGACATCGTGGACCACAGCACCTTCCTCGAGCTCGTACGCTACGGCGCCGACGGCCTCGTGCCCTGCGTCGTCCAAGCCGCCGCTGGAGGGGAGGTCCTCATGGTCGCCTACGCGAACGAAGAGGCCATGAGGAGGACG
>DASRZL010000122.1:0-10840 GCA_035686425.1 Thermoleophilia bacterium | reverse complement strand
GCGTAGTCGAAGAACCTGCCCTCGGGGATGGGCGCCGGCATGATGTGATCCCAGCCGCCGCGCCTGGCGCCCTCGGGTGTGCCGGCGCTGACCTCGATGGCGTCGATGCCCAGCCGGTCGAGCTCGGCGGCGACCAGGGCGGCTTCGACCGGTTGCACACCGTCGGCGTAGCCGTCGTGGGCGCTCATCTTGACGAACACCGGGAAGCTCGGGCCGACGGCGCCGCGCACGGCCTCGTAGGCCTCGTACAGGAAGCGCGCCCGGCGCGGGAGCGAGCCGCCGTAGGCGTCCTCGCGCCGGTTCCGGGCCGGGCTCAGGAACTGGTCGATCAGGTAGCCGTGCGCGGCGTGGATCTGCACGGCGTCGAAACCGGCCCTCCGGGCTCTCGACGCCGCCCGTGCGTAGTCCCCGATCACACCGTTGATCTGTGCCCTCGTCAGCGCCCGCACCGGGGCTTCGCAGACGGGGTCGACCGTCGCGTCCGACGGGCCGTACGGCCCCTCCTTCTCGGTCACCATCACCGGCCGTAGCGTTGACCCGCTGTGCAGGAGCTGCACGGCAAGCAGACCGCCGGCCGCGTGCGCCGCGTCACACATCCGGGCGAGCGGCTCGATCAGTGCATCGCGGTCGATGCCGGTGACGTTGGTGGCTCCTCGGCCTTCTCGGGAGACGAAGGCGCTGCCGGCGACGACCAGGCCCACGCCGCTCCCGGCCAGCTCGGCGGTGAGGTCGATGAGCCGCTGCGTGGGGGCGCCGTCGAAGGTGGAGAGGCCCTCCTCGGTGGCGCTGCGCACGAGGCGGTTGGGAATCTCGAGCGGCCCCAATCGCCAGGGGCGGAAGATGCTGCTGATGTCGCTCTGCTTCGGGTGGCTCGTCGCCGAGGGCGTCACCGTGCGTCCTCTTGCTCGCGTTCGTCCTATGGCCTGCCCGCCGAGGTCTGAGGCCGGCGCGGGGCGAGGCGACGGTACCATACGCTCGCGCTCCTGGCGCTCGGGCCGGGTCCCTCCCAGCCGGCAAGCCCGCGCCGCGCCCTGCACCTGGAAGACCTTGCTCCTTGCGACTCCCCTGGTAGACACTTGGAGTCGCGTACCAGCACGGGCCGGGCTCCAATCAGCGATCGGGGAGGCGGGATGAAGAGCGGTAGCCACACGGATTCCAGCGAGCGAGGATCGCCGGACACTCTCGCCGACGACGCCCGTCTGATGGCGGACGAGAAGGGCCTGACCGCCGGCACCCGTCTGGCGCTGACCGCGGCCTGCGCCGTCGTCGTCATCATCGGCATGCGCATCACCGCCACGGTCATCGCCCCCGTCATCCTCGCCTTCGTGGTCACCGTCGCCATCGCACCGGTCCTCGGCTGGTTCATGCGCCGCGGGCTCTCGCGCATGAGCGCCTACGCCCTCACCCTCACGATCACGCTGCTTTCGGCGGTGTTCATCATCGTTCTGCTGGGCGCCTCGCTCGCCAGCTTCGCCCTGGGCCTGCCTGACTACGCCGACGAGATCCAGCCCTACTGGGACTGGGCGGTGCGCTTCTTCGACAGGCTGGGCATCGACCTCAACAGCCTGTTCTCGCTCAAGGACCTCGACCCCAAGTCGCTGGTCGAGGCCGGCGTCACCCTCGTCGGCAGCCTCACCAACCTGCTCTCCGTGCTGGCCCTGATGGGCTTCGTCTTCGCCTTCATGCTGCTCGACGCGACCACCATCAGCCGCAAGCTCGAGGCGGGGATGATGGGCCGCGGCCTCGGCGCCGCCGTGCGCCTCACGACAGAGCTGCGCGCCTTCGTCAAGGTGACCGCCTACCTGGGCGCCGCGGTCGCCATTCTCGAGACCATCCTGCTGCTCGTGCTCGGCGTCCCCAACGCCCTCCTCTGGGGCCTGCTCTCGTTCTTCCTCAGCTTCATCCCCTACATCGGCTTCATCCTCGCTCTGATCCCGCCGGCCCTGCTGGCGCTGATCACCGGCGGCTGGGTCGCGGCGCTGGTCGTCGTCGGCGGGTACGTCGGCATCAACACCGTCTCGGACAACATGATCAAACCGCACATGATGGGCACCGAGACCAACCTTTCGCCGCTCACCGTCTTCGTCTCCCTGGTGCTGTGGGGCTGGGTCCTCGGGCCGCTCGGCGGACTGCTCGCGGTGCCCATGACGCTGATCGTCAAAGACCTGTTCTTCGAGGTCTACCCCGAGTGGCGCGGGCTGGCGTTGCTGCTCGGCAACCCCCCGGAGGAGGCGGCGGCGTCCGGGGGCAAGGGGCAGCCGGGTCCGGCGGCGGGCGCGGCCGGCTCCGGAGCCGCGCACGCCGTCGCCGCCGCGAACAGCGCTCGACCTGAGGAGGCTTCATGAACGGCGCCCCGAAAGCACTGCTGATAGGCTGAAGGCCTCACTGGAGCATGACGTGAACCGCTCGAATCACATACGACGCCTCGCTCTGAGCGTGATGGCGGCGCTCACGCTGGCGCTCGCGGCGGGGCTGTGGCCGGCGGGCGCAGCCGGCCCGGCTGTCGCCCTTGAGGGTGAGCCGACCTTCCTCGGCATCGGGGCCAGGCAGCTGATGGGCGGGTCCGACTGGTATCACGCCCTGGACGTCGTGGCCGCGGTCAACGAGACGCCTCCCGAGGTCCCGCTCGTCCTGCTCGTCGGTGGATCCTGCGCTCGCGAGTGCAACGTGAGCGACGCAAGCTGGGCCGCCCAGGTGGATCGGCGTGGCGGCCCCCAGGTCGTCACCTACAACATCGGCTCGCGCAACCAGACCTTCTACGAAGACGTCGCCCTCGTGAAGGGTCTCCCCAGGGTTCCCACCATCGTGTTCATCGGCGTCAATCTGGGGCGCTTCAACTCGCCGTACACCACCAAGAACGTCCCGCTCACGCCTCACCCGGAGAAGGCCGCCAAGCACGGGCAGCACCACTACAGCAAGGCCCGCATCCTCTCGCTCTCCCGGAAGAAGGCGCTCGTGCGGGATTGGCTCAAGCGCCGCTACCCGGTCTTCAAGGCCCGCAACGCGTACAACCTGCGTCAGCTCGACCGCCTCATCCGCGCCTGCAAGCGCCGCGGCTTCCGCCCGGTCTTGCTCGACCTGCCGCGCAACAGGGTCGTCATCCGTGACTCCTTCTACCGTCCCGTCCAGCGCTATCACCAGGGCTGTCGCGCGCTGGCCAGGAAGCACTCCGTCCCCTTCGTCAACTTCGTGGGCAAAGCGCGCCTCGCGAACCGCGACTTCTTCGACCTCGCCCACCTCGTCGAGCCCGGACGGGTCAAGTACCAACGCCTGCTCTCGGACACGACGGTGCGCATGATCAAGCGGTACGACATGGTGCCCGAGCCGACCCCGACCCCGACCCCCACGCCGACGCCGACCCCGACGACCGAACCTTCGCCCACGCCCTCCTCGTCAGGCTCTGGGGTACCCAGCCCGTAAGCGACGGCTTCGCGCTTCGCGCGCCGCGAAGCGACGACCTCAGCGGGATCGTCGAGCTCCATCTTCGACCGCGCGGCGGGGCCGAAGCGGTGGGCGCCGCCGCGCCAGACAGCGAGGGCCTCTCGCCCGGCAGCCGCCGCTGCGCTTCGGGATCCATCGCGACTCCGCATGCCTGGCCGCCGTGCCGGGAGCGCTTCGGCGTGGACGGCGCCGTGGTCGACACCGCCGCCCGCTCGGACAACTTCCCTCAAACGCCTCTCGACGTGCACCCACGGGGTAGGAGTTGAGAAGGCGTTCGCGGCCGCGGACGCCGCGCCACTGCATGACGGTCCATACGGAAGGGGTGGAGGACATGCCGATGTACGTCGGGCTGTACAAGATGACCGAGAAAGGGGCCACCGAGATCAAGAAGTCACCCGAGCGCATGAAGGACGCTATCGACGCTTGGGAAGCCATGGGAGGGACCACGCGAGTGGTGCTCGCGACCATGGGGGAGTACGACTTCGTGAGCGTCGGTGAAGCGCCCAGTGACGAGGTCGCGGCCATGTTCGCGGCGGCGCTCGGCGCGAAGGGCTTCGTCGCCACGAAGACGCTGCGCGGGTTCACGCCGGAGGAGTTCGCGGGCATGCTGGCAGGGCTTCCGTGAGAGCGCGCCGGCCGCGGGCGGTCCGCGCGCGCCGCCCGCGGCCGGCGTGCCCGGCGGTGGCCGGTCGCGGCGCCGTGCGGCCAACCCCTGTGAGTGCCTGCGCGGATCGCCTTGAGGACCTTGCGCATCCGCGGCCGGTCGGCTAGCTTGCCGCCATGGGATACACGGTCTTCCGGCCCGACGAGCGCGAGTTCCGGCCGCCGCAGCGCGGCGACCAGCGGAGGAGACTCGCGCCCCTCTCTGGGTCCCTCCACGAGATGCGCGCCACCATCTGGCGCCTGCCGTCCGGCTCACGCGGCGCCCGCCACCTCGAGCGCGTCCAGGAGGAGATGTTCGTCGTCCTCGAAGGCACGGCGACGCTCCTCGTCGGCGATCCGCCCGAGCGCGTCGAGCTTCCGTCAGGCTCGGTCGCCGTCGTCGAGAAGGAGACCGCCCTGCAGCTCCGCAATGAGGGCGAAGCCGAGATCGTCGTCCTGATCGTCGGCGCCCCGCCGGAGGAGGGCAGGGCGGAGTACCTGCCCGACGTGAGCTAGCCCGAGTCGAGCCCACAGTCGCGGCCGCGGGGCACCTGCTTCGGAAACTGCTTGACAAATGAGTTCCCAGGGTGGAAACTACAACCGTATCGAGTTTCCAACCAAGCAGGACGGGCGCATGAGCAGTACGAGACAGCGGATCGCAGAGACCTTCGGGCGACACGTGGAGAGCCACGGCTACGACAAGACCACGCTCGACGAGATCGCCCGCGAGCTGAAGATCTCCAAGAAGACGATCTACGTGCACTTCGACGGCAAGCGCGACATCTACGCGCATGTGGTCGCGCGCCAGGCGAAGCAGATGAAGCTGCAGCTTGCGGCCGCCGTGGCTCCGCTGCCGACCTATGCGGCGCGAATGGAGGCGGCCGTGAGATCCTTGCTCGACGTGGCCAGGGCCCACATCGCGAAGACCGGCGAGGACGAGTGGCTGCGCGAGTACGAGGTCGCGGCGGATGCGTATCGCAAGGCGAGCGGGGACCTGCTGCGCGAACTGGTGCAGGGCGGGATGGACGCCGGCGAGTTCAGCGCCGGTGACGCGTCGCTGGTCGAGAAGATGCTCGCCGCGATGATCGTGGAGTACCTCTTGCTGGTGAATGCGGACCCATCGTACGACCGCGACACGGAACTGCTGGAGCGGATCGGGAGGTTCGTGAGCTAGATCAGTCAGTCGGCACGTCGGGCCGCATCGAGGTGCGGCCTTTTTCAGACCCCATGGAAACTCAAGACGAAATGGGTTTCCGCGAACGAAGGAGTAGTCCCATGCGCAAGATAGCCTCGATTCTCGCCCTTCTGCTCGGCGCCCACCTGAGCCTGACCGCGCTGGTGCCCGCAGCGGCCGGGCAAGGTGCGCCGCCGTGGTGGGTCGGAGGCGGCCTTCTCTGGCCGTTCTTCGCCGACGCGAGCACGCTCCTGCCGGCAGGCGACCTGCGCGACACGCTCACGCCGCTGCTCGGCATCGCGGCGGCGATGTGCTTTCTGCTGGCGGCCGGCGCCCTCCTGGGTTGGCTGGTGCCGGGGAAGTGGTTCCGGGGGCTCGTCGCCGCCGGGGCCGTGCTGTCCATTGCGCTGCAGGTGGTCTGGCTCTCCGGCTGGACAGTTCTCCCGCTGCTGCTCGACGCCGCACTTCTGTGGGCGGTGTTCGTGAGGCACGCGACCGTCGGCAGCCTGCGTGGGCAGGCGGCGCTGAGGTCATGACAGCTGGATCGAGAAGTCGGGAGACGCTCGACCCGCGCGAGAACTGCGCGCGGGTCGAGCGCACCACGCCGGACCGTCCCAGAAAGGAGAGCGAGACGATGAGCAGGATCCTGAACTGGAGCGTGGTCGCGTCGACCGCGGTCGTGGCTCTGTTCACCGCCGCGTACCTCCGCGACATGGCTCGAGCCTATGGACGGGTCCGGGGAAGGAGCACGGTCGTACCTTCGTCCTGCGGCGACATCGAGTACACCGAAGGTGGGTCCGGGCCCCCCGTCCTGGTGATCCACGGTAGCGGCGGCGGCTACGACCAAGGCGAACTTCTCGTGCGGGCGCTGCTGGGTGACCGGTTCCGCTGGATCACGCCATCGCGCTTCGGCTATCTGCGTTCGACCTTCCGCGAGGGCGCCACCTTCGACGATCAGGCGCATGCCTACGCGCGTCTGCTCGACCACCTCGGGGTCGACGAGGTCGCGGTCGTCGCTCTCTCTCATGGCGGCCCTTCGGCGCTTCTCTTCGCCGCGCTCCACCCCGAGCGGGTGTCCTCGCTGACGCTCATCTCCTGCGGGGTCGCGTCTTCAGACACGCCAGACCAGGCGCAGGCGGGCCGGCGAGGCGACCTGCTCATGACCGTCTTCAAGCACGACGCGCTGTACTGGGGCCTGACCAAGCTGTTCAAGCGGCGGCTCAAGGAGCTGATGGGCGCCGACGGCGCGGTCATCGCCGGCCTTACCCGCGAACAGCGTGCACTGGTCGACCAGGTCATCGACCACATGAATCCGGTCTCGCCGCGAGCCGCCGGCGCTGCATTCGACAACACGGCTGCGCTGCCGAACGAGCGGATCGCCGCGGTCCGGGCCCCGACCCTGGTCTTCCATGCCAGGGACGACACCCTCCAGCTCTTCCACAATGCCGAGTTCGCCGCTTCCACCATTCCAGATGCGAAGCTGGTCAGCTTCGAGCGGGGGGGTCACCTTCTCATCAGCGTCGAGCAGGCGACCATCCGCAGGGCCATGCAGAGGCACATCCTCGATCACGCCGGCAAGCAGTCCCCACAAGGTTCGCGGTCAGCCCGGTTCCCCACGGCGGCCGTGGGTTGTAGCGTTCCGGTAGCGCTTCGAAAGACGCACGCCATCAGAAGCAAGGAACGAACGTCCGAAGGAGCACGACGTGAAAGGCTACGCACCGACTGATCCGCTGAAGATGCCCCGGTTCGCGGGGATCTCGACGTTCCTGCGGCTTCCCCACGTGACTGACCTCGCGGGCGTCGACGTGGCGGTAGTTGGTCTGCCGTTCGACACGGGTGTCACGTTCCGGACGGGAGCCCGCTTCGGCCCCAAGGGGATCCGCGAGGGCTCGCTCTCCCTGCGTCCCGACTACAACCCCTCTCAAGGCATCCAGGTCTTCGAGCACGTGTCCGTCATCGACTACGGCGACTCGCCGGTCGTCCCCGGCTTCATCGAGCCGTCGCTCGAGCTGATGACGGAGACGCTGCGCCCGCTGCACGCGGCCGGCGTGGCGCCCATCGCCCTCGGCGGCGATCACAGCGTGCTGCTTGCCGAGTTGCGGGCCGCGGCGCAGCGCTACGGCCCGCTCGCCCTGATCCAGTTCGACTCTCACCCGGACACGTGGGACCAGTACTTCGGTCAGCGCTACACCCACGGCACGGTCGTGCGGCGCGCCGTCGAGGAGGGCCTCATCGACCCGTCGCGCTCGACGCAGCTCGGACTGCGCGGCGGCCTCTACGGCCCCCATGACTACGACGAGGCGCGCGACATGGGCTTCACCGTAGTGCCGTGGGAGGAGCTGGCGCAGCGGGGGGCGGAGACGATCGACGCGGCGGTGGATGTCGCCGCCGGGCCGGCGTTTCTCAGCTTCGACATCGACTTCGTCGACCCCGCCTTCGCCCCCGGGACGGGGACGGTGGAGGTCGGCGGGCCGACCTCGGCTCAGGCGCTCTCCCTGCTGCGTGCCTGCCGTGGCCTGGACATCGTCGCCGCCGACGTGGTCGAAGTGGCGCCCGATCTCGACCACTCCCACCTGACCACCGTCATGGCGGCGACGGTCGCCTACGAGATCCTCACGCTGATCGCCGTCAAGCGCTCGGTCACCAGCTAGAGGAGGATGGCCGCAAGGCCTGAGGCGCCTGTTTTCGGGGATGCCCGTCGGGGGGAGTCTCTCACTGACGCGAGCTTCGACCGACCGGGGTTCGAACGACTGAAGGAAGGCACGAATGGGTGAGCCTGCGGCCGAGTCGCTGGAGTACGACGTCATCGTTGTGGGGTCGGGGCCGGCGGGCATCTCGGCGGCCATCAATGTGGCCAACCGCAAACGCACGGTAGCCGTGATGACCGGGCAGGCGCCGCTGGGACGCATCAGCAAGGCGCCCGCGATCTCCAACTACCCCGGCTTCGCCGCCGCGAGCGGAGAGGATCTGGCGGCGGCGTTCATGCGGCACCTGGGCGAGTTCGACGTGCCACTCATCGGGGAGAAGGTGTCGAAGATCATCCCCGACCAAGAAGGGTTCGTGGTATTCAGCGAGCGGCAGGTCTATCACGCCGGTGCTGTGGTGCTCGCCACCGGCGTGTATCGCGAAGCTGAGATCGAGGGAGAAGAGGACCTCGTGGGACAGGGGGTGAGCTACTGCGTGACCTGCGACGGCAGGCTGTTCGCAGGGCGCCGTGGGGCCTTCATCAGCTACGCTCCCGAGGGCGAGGAAGAGGCATCGGCTCTGGCGGAGGACTATGGGGTCGAGGTCACATACATCCCTCTGTACGAGGGCGACTACCGCCTCCCGGAGGGGGTGCGCCTGCTCGCGGGAGCGCGACCGACGGCACTGACGCGGGTGGACGGCCACATGCAGGTGTCGCTGCCCGGCGAGGAGCTGCAGGTCGAAGCGGTGTTCATCTACAAGAACAGCGTCTCTCCGCGCACCCTTCTCGAGGGCCTCGCCTCCGACGGCCGCCACGTGACCGCCGGCAGACACATGGAGACCAATGTGCCCGGCATCTTCGCGGCCGGGGACTGCGCGGGCGAGCCGTATCAGACGGCCAAGGCCGTGGGTGAGGGTCAGGTCGCGGCGCTTGAGGCCGTGCGCTTTCTCCGGATGAGGACGGGGACCGCCCCCGCCGCTCCGGACGACGCGGGTCGGGGGCGAGCGCAGCCATGAGGGCGAGCGTGCACACGAAGTGCGGCTCTCCGGACATCCTTCGGCTCATGGGTGTGGAGCGGCCCGTCCCGAAGGACGACACGGCACTGCGACGGCACGGTGGGCGTTCGCAGGTCATGGTACGGGAGGACTGGCGCGGACCGGTGTGCGGTAAAAGGCACCAGTGCGGTCCGACTGGCGACCGCTGTGCAGGAGAGAGGTGCTGTCCATGGTGACGGCGGATGAGATAGGTCAGATCGGTGCCTTCGCCGCCCTCGAACTGGTCCACCGCGAGTGGCTTTCCCGCGTCGCGGCCGACATCACCTTGTCACCGGGTGAGTTCGCAGTGCAGGAGGGCGACGAGCGCGCGCTCTTCGCGCTGCTCGAGGGTCGCATCGAGGCGGTCAAGGCAAGCGATGGGGTGGACCGCGTCATCGGCGTGAGACATCCGGGCGACATCTTCGGCGAGGTGTCGATCACACTGGGAACGGCCCACCCGGCCGGCTTCCGGGCCGCGGAGAAGTCGCGGCTGCTACGGATCGAGCCTCGGGACTACCATGCCATCGCTGCCGCCGCCCCGGACGTCGCCCGCGAGGTCGGCAGGCTGGCTGCAAAGAGGATCAGCGGAGCGCGAGGCCTTCAGGGTCTCGCGGCCGAGCCGCCGCCGCCCCGGGCGCTCCTGCTGGGGCGGAGGCAGGATGCCGCGTGCACGGAGCTGCGGCACTTTCTGGAGCGCAACCAGATATCGTTCAGGCTGCTTGCGCCCGACGCGCCGGACACGGCCGAGTTGTGGGGCGGCCCGCTGCCCGCCGAGGGTGACTGCCCGGCGATCCGCGTCATCGGCGGCAAGACGGTGGTGCGGCCGCAGCTCCGCCGCGTCGCCGAGCTCCTGGGGCTGGGCACCGAGCCGGCTGCTGCGGAGTACGACGCGGTGATCGTGGGCGCCGGCCCTTCCGGACTGGCGGCGGCCGTGTACGGGGCGTCGGAGGGGCTGCGGACGATCGTGATCGAGCGTGAGGCGCCCGGCGGCCAGGCGGGCACCTCATCGCGGATCGAGAACTACCTCGGCTTTCCTTCGGGCGTCTCGGGGGACGAGCTGGCGAGCCGTGCCCTGCAGCAGGCACGGAGACTCGGCGCCGAGATCCTCGTGACCCGGGAGATCACGCGGATCGACGCGGCGACGCATGAAGTGCGTCTCGACGGCGGCGACGTGCTGCGCGCCCGAGCGGTCATTCTCGCGTGCGGCGTCACGTGGCGGCGCCTCCCGGTCGAGGGCTTCGAGCGCCTCGCCGGCAAGGGCGTCTTCTACGGTGCCGCTCGCAGCGAGGCGCCGAACAGTCACGGCCTCGACATCCACATCGTGGGCGCGGGCAACTCCGCCGGGCAGGCGGCTCTGTTCTTCTCCACCCACGCGCGGAGCGTGAGCATCCTCTACCGGGGCGACGGGCTCGAGAAGAGCATGTCCCGCTATCTCATCGACCAGCTCGCGGCCCGGCCCAACATCCAGGTGCTGCTTCACACCGAGGTCGTGGCTGCCCGAGGGGACACGGCACTCGAGGCTGTCGACGTCCGCAACAACGCCACCGGGGAGACTACTCGCCTCGAGTCCGGTGGGCTCTTCCTCTTCATCGGCGCGGACGCCGAGACGGCCTGGCTGCCGCCCGAGATCGCCCTCGATCGCCGGGGGTACGTGCTCACCGGCTCCGACGTGACCGCCGCCGGAGCCTGGAAGCTCGAGCGCGACCCGTACCTCCTGGAGACGAGCGTCCCGGGTATCTTCGCCTGTGGCGACGTCCGCTCCGGGCCGGTGAAGCGTGTGGCCGCCGCCGTCGGCGAAGGCAGCATGGCGATCGCCTTCGTGCATCAGTACTTCAAGGAAGGCGACACCCGGGCCTGATCTGC
>DASRZL010000121.1:0-20527 GCA_035686425.1 Thermoleophilia bacterium | reverse complement strand
TCGAACGAGGCCCCGAGGAGCGGCGGGATGAAGGCGACCGCCGCAGCCAGCGCGACCACGACCGGCGTGTAGCGGCTCGCGAATCGGTCCACGATGGTCTCGGCCGGCGCTCGCTGCGCCTGCGCCTCCTCGACCATATGGACGATCTTGGCGATGGTCGTATCCGACGCGGCCGCCGTCGCGCGCACGTGCAGCGAGCCGCCCTCGATGATGGAGCCGGCGAACACGTGGTCGCCCGGTCCTTTGGCGACGGGGATCGACTCACCCGTGACCGGCGCCTGGTCGGCGGCTGCCGTGCCCTCGACGACGATCCCGTCGATGGCCGCCCGCTCGCCCGGGCGCACCACCACGACATCGCCAGCGGCAATGTCGGCCACGGCGACGCTCGCTTCACTCATCGAGCCTCCGCCGTTGCCGTCCGCCGGTCGCAGCACCATCGCGGTCGGTGGTGCCAGCTGCATCAGGCCGCTGATCGCGCGGCGTGTGCGCTCCAGCGTGGCGACCTGCAGCACCGTGCCAAGACTGAAGAGGAAGGCGACCAGCGCTGCCTCGCTCCACTGGCCGATGGCCGCGGCGCCGATCATCGCCAGCGTCATGAGGACGTTCATGTCGACCTGGCGCGCGCGCAAGCTGAACACGGCGGCGCGCGCGACGTAGAAGCCGCCGCTGACGACCGCGGCGCCGAAGAGCCAGGGCGCCGCGGCAGGGGCGGCGGCGGTCGCGACGAAGCCGGAGGCCGTGAACGCTCCGGAAACGAGGGCAGCGATGGCACGCGGCTCCGTGAGCCAGAATCCGCGGCCGGCGCGTGAGGCGCCGGCCACGCCCGCTCGTGCGTTCGGCTTCGCGTCCCGGGCACGCCGCTCGACAGTGTCGTAGCCCAAGCGCCGCACGGCGCGGAAGACGTCCGAGATCGCCGTCTGCGCCGGATCGATGGCGACCGCCAGCGTCGCCGCGCCGAAGTTGACGTCGGCGCTCCGTACGCCGCGCTCCTTGCGCAGCGCGCCTTGGAGTTTGACCGCGCAGTCGGCGCAATCCATGCCGGTGACGTGCAGGATGCGCCGCTCGTCGTCGCGCTCGCCGGGCAGCGGCAGCAGGAGGTCGAGCGGACCGTGCTCGTGTGTGGCGACCGGGCAGTGATCCTCGCAGTGGGCCTGTGCGCCGGCCCGGCGGGCAAAGGTCTCGACCGCTTCGGCGGTCAGGGCCTCCTCGGCGAAGCGGACGTTGATGAGGCCTCGAGGCACATCCGTCTCGACGGCGTGGATGCCGTCGAGACGTAGCAGCTCGGCGCCCACCTCGTCCACGCAGCCCCCGCACTCGGCGGCTCGCGGCAGCAGCAGCGACAGCTCGAGAGTGCTCTCTGTCATCGCGCTTCTCCTCCACCGCCGGGCGCCTCGGCGCGGCGCCCATCGCCGGCAGCCTTCCCGGAGAGGTTCTCGGGCCCGTGCTCCACGTGCTCGCGCGTGATGTCGAGCAGCACGCGGATGTGCGCGTCGTCGGGGGAGTAGAAGACCATCTTGCCGGAGCGGCGCGCGCGCACGAGGCCGTTCGCGCGCAGCACGCGCAGGTGGTGGCTGACGTTGCTCTCGCTCATGTCGACGGTCGCGGCGAGGTCGCAGACGCAGAGCTCGCCGGCTTCGATGATCGCGGCCATGAGGCGGCAGCGGGTCTGATCGGCAAGCACCTTGAAGACGACGGCCATCTGCCCGGCGATGGCAGGCGTCATCAGTCGTGCCCTGACTGCCGAGACGCGCTCTGGATCCACGACGTGCACGTCGCAGTGGTCGAGCAGGTCCTGGTCGTCCTTGGCGCAGATCACGGGATCCTTGGCGGGTGAGGCCGACACGTTTCTCCCCCTCTGAACATATGAACAGATGTTCATATGATACCCGCACGATGCGGGTTTGCATAGTCAGACCGTTCGCAGTCAGTGAGGGACGATCGACCGGCGGTCCCGGCGGTCCCGGCGGTCCCGGCGCACGGTGTCGCGCTCTGCCTCAGCCGGCGGGCTTCACCGCGCGCACGAACCCGCTGACCAGCTGCACGCCCGCCGGGAGCGAGGGCGCGCCGCAGCACGAGTTCTCCGGGACGCCATCGTAGACGTTGGTCACCTCGACGGCGGCGTCGGCGAAGCCGGCTCGCCGCAGCTTCTCGAGGTAGTCGCCCTCCTCGAGGGCTCCCGCGATGCAGCCGGACCACGCCTCCACGTCGTGCAGCAGCTCGTCGGGGACGAGGCCCATGTCGCCCTGGAAGACGATGTCGGAGACGGCGAAGCGGCCACCGGGCCGGAGGACTCGAAACGCCTCGGCGAGCACCTTGTCCTTGTCCAGCGAGAGGTTGATGACGCAGTTGCTGATGACGACGTCGACCGAGTCGTCCGGCAGCGGGATCACCTCGATCTCGCCCTTGAGGAACTCGACGTTCTCCACGCCGGCCCTCTGCTGGTTCACGCGCGCGAGGGCGAGCATCTCGTCGGTCATGTCGAGTCCGTACGCCTTGCCCGTCGCGCCGACGCGGCGCGCGGACAGCAGGACATCGATTCCGCCGCCGCTTCCGAGGTCGAGCACGACCTCGCCCGGCTGCAGGTCGGCGAGGGCGGTGGGGTTGCCGCAGCCCAGGCTCGCGAGCACTGCCTCGGTCGGCAGGTCGTCGGTCTCGCTCAGGTCGTAGAGCCCGCGGGCCAGCTCGTCCTGGGGCTCGACGGGCGCGCAGCCACAGGAGCAGGAACAAGGCTTTGCCTCGGACGCCGCGACTGCTCTCTCGGCGTAATGGTCGCGAATCTGGTCCTTGAGGTTCTCGCCGGCGCCGCCCATGACGTCCTCCCCTTCTATCAAATCAACTTCTGTCGATGTGATTCTACATCAAATGAAGTTGATGTCAACGCCTCACGTATCCTCTTCCGGTTTCTTCACGAGGTCGTCTCGCCCGGCCGCCTCGAGCACCTGCGCGTCCGGCTCAGCTCCCCTCGTGAGCACCAGCGAGACGATCACCGCCGTCCCGACGGCGACCACGATGACGCCGAGCGAGACGAGCACGGGGATGTGCAGCCAGTGGCTGAGCAGCATCTTGATGCCCACGAAGCCGAGTACGCAGGCGAGCCCCCAGCTCAGGTACTCGAACCGCTGGAGGCTGCCGGCGAGAGCGAAGTAGAGCGAACGAAGTCCAAGGATCGCGGCGATGTTGCTGGTGAAGACGACGAAGGTGATGTTGGAGATGGCGAGCACGGCGGGTACCGAGTCGATGGCGAAGACGAGGTCGGCGGACTCGATCGCGACCAGGGCGATGACCAGCGGCGTCATGAGCAGCTTGCCGCCGCGGCGGATGAAGAAGCGCCGCCCTTGATAGTCGGCCTCGACCGGGAAGATCCGCCGCGCCAGGCGCACGAGCGGGTTCTTCTCCGGCTCCACCTTGACGCCGTGCGAGCGGACGAGCCGGTAGGCGGTGTAGACGAGCAGCGCGCCGAAGATGTAGATGATCCACTCGAAGCGGGTGATCAGACCGACGCCGAGGACGATGAAGCTGCCGCGCATGACCATCGCGCCGAGGATGCCCCAGAAGAGCACCTTGCGTTGGTAGCGTAGCTGGATGCCCAGCGAGCCGAACACGAGCAGGAAGACGAAGAGGTTGTCGATGCTGAGCGACTCTTCGATGAGGTAGCCGGCGAGGTACTGCTGCGCCGCCTCGCCGCCGTACCAGAGCCAGACGAGCGACGAGAACCCGAGGCCCAGCGAGATCCACACCGCGCTCCACGCGAACGCAGTGCGCGTGCTGACCACCCCGCTCTTGCGTCCCACGAACCCGAGGTCGACCGCCATGGCGATGCCGACGATGCTGAAGAACACGACCCAGTGCAGCGTCGCCCCGTCCATCATCGCTCTCTGCCCGTCACGTCGTCCTCTCCTTGCGCCCGGTCTCGCGCCGGCATCAAAAAAGACCTCCGGCACGCGATGTGTGCCGAAGGTCTTGCCGTTCGCTGGCGCGCCCGGGGCCTGAGCCCGTGATGACGACCGCGCCGCTCGCCCTGACGGATGAGCCGGCTACTCCCCTGCGGACCCCGAGCCTACTCGGCGGGGGCCTCGTGGGTCAACCGTGCCAAGGGCCGACTCCGTAGTCAGTCGCCGACTCCGTCATGCGTCGGCTCTCCGCCGTGGTGGCCGGCGGACGTGGACGTGGTCGGCGCCGTCGTGTCGTGCGTCGACTCGGTGGGCGTCGACGTCGTGTGATCCGCGGGCGTCGCCGAGCGCTTGCCGGTGGTCCGCCCAGCCGGTGTGCCCGCTGTGCGACGCGTGGCGCCAATCGGCGGTGGAGTCGTGCCGGACGGTCGCCGTCGGCGCGGCGCCGGCCCTGGGAGAGCCGGGCCGCGTTCACGCCGCCCATCTACTCGGGGCGGGCGCGTCCGCTCGAGGGACGTCGCTTAGTCGGCTCCGCGGGTGAGGCCGCCGCGAGCCCCCTCGTCAGCGCTTCTCGCCGCACTCCCGGCAGTTGCCGCTGCAGCCGAGCGCGATCGGCGCCGCGCATCGCGGGCAGCGGAGGGCGAGGCTCTCGAGCGGCAGCCCGCACTGCGGGCAGGTGAGGCAGGAGCCCGGGGCGCGCGACGGAGGCAGCGCCTCGCGCGCCCCCGCCGGATCATGGCTCACGCTCGTCTTCACAGGACTCCCGCGACGTGGGCGACGATCCCGCCCACCAGGAAGGCGAGTCCGACGCTGCCCAGCCACACGGCAGCGGTGAACGCCTTGCCGCGCTCTTTCATGATGATCAGCACCGAGGCGATGCAGGGCACGAACAGCGTGATCGTGACCAGCGCGACGAGGATCTGCGTGCCGTTCAGGCCGAGGTCATACAGTCCCGTGGCGCCGAAGTCGCGGCGTACGAAGCCCATGACGAAGGCGTTGGAGGCCGCCGCCGGCAGCCCCAGCCAGCCCACGGTCAGAGGCGTCAAGAGGATCTGCAGGCCCTGAAGGGCGCCGGTGATCTGGAGCACGCTGAGAAGGAGGGCGCCGGCGACGAAGTAGAGAATGACCTCGCGCAGGAACATGACGGTCTTGTGGTACGTCTTCACGAGCACGTTCTTCGGTCGCGGGAGGCGCAGCGGCGGGAGGTCGATCAGCAGGTCGGTGGACTTGCCCGGCATCACGCGGTCCATGGCCAGGCCGATGAGACCGAAGATGACGATCATGATGGCGGCGTAGGCCAGCGCGATCACACCGCCACCCGCCGCCGCGAGCAGAGCGACCACGACGCCCAGCTGCGCGGAACAGGGGATGGCGAAGGCCATGAGGGCGGTGGCGATGCGCCGCTCGCGTTCGCTGCCGAGGATGCGCGTCGTCATGGTGGCCATGGTGATGCAGCCGAAGCCCAGGATCATGGGGATGATCGCGCGCCCGTTGAGGCCGATGCCCGTCATCAGCCGGTCGGAGAGCGCGGCGATGCGCGGCAGATAGCCGGAGTCCTCCAGCGTCGACATCAGGAGGTAGAAGGCGACGACGAGTGGCAGGAGCAGGCCGAAGACGTAGGTCACGGTCATGGTCACCACGCCGAAGTCCCCTGCAAGGATGCTGTAGGCGACGCCCGACGTTCCCGTGACCCGTTCGATGAGGCCGCGCAGGAACGGCTCCACGTAGCCCTGCATCACGGTCCCTTCGGTGAAGCCCACCACCGTGCCGGCCACGAACACGCCGATGACCTCGTACATGACGAACAGCGTCGCCGCGAGCACGGGGATGCCGACGAGCGGCCGGATGAGCGCCCTGCCCAGGCGGTTGTGGAAGTCGGGGCGGCCGTTCGGCTGCCTGACCGCCTCCGCGACCACGTCGTTGACACGCCGCCGCCGGTCCTGGTAGATGGCGTCCCGCTGACCCTCGATGTGCACGCCGGCGCGCTCGGAGACGACCGGATCCGCCTCGAGGACGAGCAGAGCCTCCGGGCGCGTGGCGACGCGGGCGAGTAGTTCGGTGAGGCGCTCCTGCAGCAACGGGTCGGAGCGCCCGGACCGAGCTGCGTCGAGCGCGTCCCGCACCTCGTCGAAGCCCTTCCGGTGGACGGCGACCGTGGGGATGACGGGGACGCCGAGCAGGCGCGAGAGCGCCTCGGCGTCCACGCCCACGCCCTGTGTCTTCGCCTCGTCGACCATGTTGAGAGCCACGACCATGGGGATGCCCATGTCGAGGATCTGCTGGGTGAGAAAGAGGTCGCGCTCCAGATGCACCGCGTCGACCACGTTGACGATGACGTCAGCCTCCATGACGATGTCGCGCGCGACGGTCTCCTCGTCATTGAAGGAGGAGACGCCGTAGATGCCCGGCGTATCGAGGACGACGTCGTCGCCCATCCGTCCGCTGGAGACGGCTACCGTGGTGCCCGGATAGTTGGAGACGTCGACGTACAGGCCAGTGAAGGCGTTGAAGAAGAGTGACTTGCCGACGTTGGGGTTGCCGACGAGGACGATCTGTCGCGCGCTCGCGGGCGCCTCGACAGAGGCCGTACCGGCACAGCACGCCGGCGCGGCGCTCGCCTTCACGCGACCACCACACTCTCGACGAGGACGCGCCGGGCCAAGCTGCGCCCCAGGCAGATCTCCTGCCGGCAGTGGCGCACAAGCACCGGCCCCAGCGGCACGGTCTCGGCGGACTCGATGACGGTGCCTTCTCCGATGCCGAACCGCACGCACTGAGCGCGGGCGCGGTCGTCGTTGATCTTGAGAATCCTGATCGGCCGGCCGGGCCTGGCGTCGAGCAATGTCATGGGCGTCCTCATGAGGGGTACCGAACCAAGCGAGTTAGGCTTGCCTAATCACGAGGTGTAGGATAGCCCCTATGTGGGTGGACGTCAACGCCGGCGCCGTCGGGTATGCTGGCGGACCACAAGATGAGGATGTTCGTGTCCAGTTCCGAGGAGAGATGACAGCGATCCGGGTGGAGGTCCTGTTCGCGCCGGAGTGTGCGAGCGCGGGACCGGCGCGCGACGCCATCGAGCGAGTCGCGTGCGCCGCCGGCGTGGACATCGAGGTCGTCTCCATGCCGGTCGCCGACGGGGCCGAGGCGAGGCGCCTTCGGTTTCCCGGCTCGCCGACGGTCCGGGTCGCCGGGCAGGACGTGGAGCCGCGCGCCGCGGCTCTGGAGCAGTACGGCCTCGGCTGACGCTCGTACCCCGGCCCCGGAGGATCCGGTGGCGTGCCCTCGGACGAGTCACTGCGAACGGCGCTGGTCCAAGCGGCGGCAGACAGCGAGGCGGCCGCCGAGCTGGCGGCCGGTCAGCGCCGGCATTGGACGCATGTCCTCGGCGCACGCACCGAGCGCTACGGAATCGAGCCGAGCGTCCCGGCGCGTGCCGCGGCCGAGCGCTTTGCCGCGGCCGGAGCCGTCGAGCTCCTGGAGCTGGGCGCCGGCCAGGGACGCGACAGCGTCTACTTCGCGCGCCGAGGCTTCAATGTCCACGCGCTCGACTTCGCCGATTGCGGCATCACCGCCATTCGCGGCAAGGCGCAGGCTGCCGACCCCGTCCTGCCTTTGCGCGCGTCGGTACACGACTGCCGCGACGACCTGCCGTTCCAGGATGCATCTTTCGACGCCTGCTTCTCGCACATGCTCTACTGCATGGCGCTCACCACGCCGCAGCTCGAGGCCCTGTCTGCGGAGGTCCGCCGCGTGCTGCGTCCCGGCGGCCTGCAGGTGTACACGGTACGCACGACCGACGACGCCGACTGCGGCGCGGGCGTGGCGCACGGCGACGACACGTACGAGGCGGGAGGGTTCGTCGTGCACTTCTTCAGCCGCGAACTCGTCGAGCGGCTGGCTCGCGGCTTCGAGCTTCTCGACGTGACGGGGTTCGAGGAGGGCGCCCTGCCGCGTCGACTCTTCCGGGTGACGCAGCGCAGGCCCGGGTGACGCGCGAGAGGCTGCCTCAGCGCCCGGGCGGCGGCCCATCGCCGGGCCGCTCGGGACCGTACCCGGTCTGCCGGTCGCTGGCCCGCGCGGTCGCGGCTCCGTAGAATCGGGCTTCCTGCACGGACCGGCAGCCGGACGCGCCCGGCGAGGAGGACGAGAGATGACCAGCACGCCGCAGCCGCCTGAGAGCCAGCCGGGCGAGGACCTTGCGCCTGCCACCCTCGCCGTCCGCGGCGGCGAGGACGCCGCTCTCGCCCACCGGGGCACGCAGGTGCCGATCATGTACAGTGCCGCGTTCGGCTACGAGGACGTGGACACCTGGGTGGACGCGGCCCTCGGCCGTGTCGAGGGCCACATCTACTCGCGCAACACCAACCCGACAGTGGCGGCCTTCGAGGAGAAGGTGCGCATCCTGGAGGGCGGGGCGGCGGCCACGAGCTTCTCCACAGGCATGGCCGCCGTCAGCAACACGCTGTTTGCGCTGCTCGCCCCCGGCGACCGCGCGGTCTCGGCCAAGGACACCTACGGCGGGACCAGCCAGCTGTTCCTCGACTTCCTGCCGCGTATCGGCGTCGACGTGGAGCTGTGCGACACCACCGACTTCGAGCAGATCGAGGCTACGATCGCCGAGGGCTGCCGGCTCGTCTACCTGGAGTCGCCTACCAACCCGACGCTCAAGATCATGGACATCGCGCGCCTGTCGGCGGCGGCGCATGAGGTGGGTGCGCTCGTGGTGGCCGACAACACCTTCGCTACGCCGATCAACCAGAACCCGCTGGCGCTGGGCGCGGACCTCGTGCTCCACAGTGCCACCAAGTACCTCGGCGGCCACGCCGACGCGCTCGGCGGCGTGCTCTGCGGTCCGCCCGAGCTTGTCGAGAAGGTCTACCACTACCGCGAGATCACCGGCGCGTCGCTCGATCCGATGGCCGCCTACCTGTTCGTGCGCAGCCTCAAGACGCTCGCCCTCCGCGTGCGCCAGCAGAACGAGAGCGCGCTCACCATCGCCCGGTGGTTGCAGGAGCAGCCGACCGTCGATGTCGTGAACTACCCTGGTCTCGAGTCGCATCAGCACCATGACGTCGCGGCGCGGCAGATGCGCGGGTACGGCGGCATGCTCAGCTTCTCCCTGCGCGGCGGTTTCGAGGCGGTCAAACGCGTCTTGCCGCAGCTTCGACTGGCGCACTTGGCGGCCAACCTCGGAGCCGTGGAGACTCTCGCGGGTGTGCCGGCGACGACCAGCCACGTGGAGTGCACCCCGGAGGAGCGGACGGCGATGGGCATCCCCGAGGGGCTCGTACGATACTCAGTGGGCATCGAGGACGCCGGCGATCTGATCGCCGACCTCGAACAGGCGTTCACCGTGGCGTAGGCTATCCTGCATCGACGGGGTAAGTGGGGTCATGGGCGTACACGCAGGGGCAAGAGAGAGGACGAAGCGATGAAGGACGACGATCCCAGGAACGGTGCGGGTGGGGCAGCCGAGTCGGACGAGGTGACGAGCGTCACGCAAGCCGGCGCGTCGGCGTCGGATGAGGCCGCACCGGCGGATGCCGCCGACGAGGTCACGAAGGCCATGGACGTCCCCGCGGACGAGGCGGCGGCCGAGATCGTCCCGGCCCGCAGACCCAGCCGGCTGCGGCGCGTCCTGGTGGGGTTGCTCATCCTGCTCTCGTGTCTGGCCGTGGTCGTCAGCGGCCTCACAATATGGACCCACTACACGGTGATGAACACCGACGGCTACATGAGCCTGGTCGGGCCGATCGGCAAGGATCCCGAGGCGATCAAGCAGCTCAGCCAGTACATCAGCGACCAGGCGGTGACCGCGACCGACCTGCAGCAGCGAGTGACCGACGCGCTGCCCACGCAGGCGCAGTTCTTCGCCGGGCCCATCACCTCCACCGTTGCCGATTTCATCACCAAGGGCGCCCAGAAGGTGCTGAGCTCGCCCAAGGCCTACGACCTGTGGCTCCAGCTGAACCGCCTCGCGCACGAGAAGATAGTCGCGCTGCTTCGCGGCGACACCACCAACGTCTACACCGAGGGCAGCGACGTCAACCTCGACCTCCTGCCGCTGATCAGCCAGGTCCTCGTGTGGGTGGACGAGAGGCTGCCGGGCGGGCTCGGCGACAAGTTCAGCCCGCCCGTCATCGAGCCCGGCACCGACCCCCAGGCCGCCATCCAGGAGGTCGCGAACTGGTCCGGCAAACCGCTGCCGTCGGACTTCGGGCAGATCACCCTGCTCCAGTCGGACGCGCTCGGGCCGGCGCAGACCGCCGTCCAGTGGTTCGATCGTCTCGTCTGGATCCTCCCGCTCGCCACACTCGGACTCATCGCCGTGACGATCTGGCTCTCGCGCCGCCGCGGGCGGACGGCGATCGCCATCGGCATCGGCGCGGCGATCGCGATCCTCCTCGCGCGAGTGATCGTCAATCGCGCGTCCATCGCGCTGACCGACAAGCTGCAGGAGGACGGCGGCATCAGCGTCGCGACGGACGTGGTCGACGCCTCACTCGGCCCGCTCACCACGATCACGATCTGGATCGTCGTGCTCGGCGTCGTGGCGGCGATCCTCGTTTGGCTCCTCGGCCGGCGCGACGTGCGCGACGCTGCCGTCGCCGTGGGGAAGCGAGCCGCCGGTGGGACCGCTGACATCAAGATCCCCGGTTCGCCGGTGACGTCGTGGATCGGGAGCCATGTCATCGGAGTGCGCTGGGGGGTCCTCGTCGTCGGTCTCATCCTGCTCGCGCTGGTGACCTGGTCATGGCTCGGCATCTTCCTGATCGTTATCATCGTCCTGTTGCTCGAGGCCGCCTTGAGCCTGCTTGCCGGCCAGTGGCCCTTCGAGGAGAAGTCCGGCGACGAGAGTGCTTCCGCGTGATCGTGGGCCGGGGCGGCACGCGCCGCCCCGGCCGTTTCGGATGCGGGACGACGCCCAGAGCACGGGGTAGAGTGGGGCCAGCATGACCGGCCAGGACGAGAGCGGACACAGGGCGACCGTCGCGGGGGCGGGCGGGCCGGCGCAGCCTGGCCCGCCGCTCGGCCCCCCGGCCGACCTCGCGGCGGACTCGCGCCCCAACGGGCCGCGCGACTTCCTGCGTGACCTGTTCTCGCGCGAGCTCCTTCGCTACCTCGGGCCGGGGTTCATCGTCACCATCGGGTTCATCGACCCGGGCAACTGGGCGACCAACATCGCCGGCGGTTCCGAATTCGGGTATGCGCTGCTGTGGGTCGTCTCACTGAGCACGCTCATGCTCATCTTTCTGCAGCACCTCTCCGCCAAGCTGGGGATCGTCACCGGGCACTCGCTGGCGGTCAACGTTCGCGAGCAGCTGCCCAAGCCCGTCGTCTGGATCGCCGGCGTGACGATCGTGCTGGCGTGCATGGCGACCGACCTGGCTGAGTATCTCGGGGCCGCGCTGGGATTCTATCTGCTCTTCGGCTTGCCGCTGTGGCTGGGGACACCGCTGACGGTAGCCCTCGTCTTCGTCGCCATTCTGGGGCAGCAGTACCACAAGCTCGAGCGCATGATCGTCGTCTTCCTGGCGATCATCGCCGCCTGCTACATTCTCGAGCTGTTCCTCGTTCACCCTGACTGGGGCGCCGCCGCGCCACGCTGGGTGATCCCGTCCGTGGACGGGGCCAGCATCCTGGTCGCCCTCGGCATGCTGGGCGCCATCGTGATGCCGCACAACATCTACGTGCACTCCAACGTCATCCTGTCCCGCGACTGGGACCTGGCGCCACAGCGCCGCCGCCGGCTCATGAACTTCGAGCTCATCGACACGAGCCTGGCCATGGGCATGGGCTGGCTCGTGAACTCGGCGATGATCATCGTCGCGGCGGCGGTCTTCTTCGGCGCCGGTGTCACGGTGACGAGCATCGAGCAGGCCTCAGCGACCCTCGAGCCGCTGGTCGGACCACTGTCGCAGCTCCTCTTCGGGTTGGCGCTGCTCGTGGCTGGGATCGCCTCGTCGATCACCTCGTCGATGGCTGAGGCGAACGTGGTCACGGGCTACCTCGGTAAGCCCGAGGACCCGCGCACCACCTTCTACAGGGTGGGTCTCGTGGTCACTTCGCTGCCGGCCATGTTCGTCATCGTGATCGGCGTCGACACGTTCATGGCTCTCATCGTCAGCCAGGTGCTGCTGAGCATCCAGTTGCCGTTCACCATCATTCCGCTGCTCTGGCTGTCGCGTAGCCGACGCGTGATGGGCGCCGAGCGTATGAACGTGGTGCAGCTCGGCGTGGGCGTTCTTCTGGCCGCGATCATCATCGGTCTGAACGGGTACCTGCTCTACGAGATCTTCCTCGGAGGCTGAAAGATGGCCGTCTACGATCACATCCTCGTCCCACTCGAGGGCAGCGCGACCGACGCCTCGGTCCTCGAGCATGTCGGTGAGCTGGCCGGCGCCTGCGGCGCCGCAGTCACGCTGCTCCGTGCCGCACACTTCCACACGCGCGAACAACGAGCCAGCGAGCTCGAGGACGGCGAAGGCGCCTTGGAGCGTGCCGCGGAGCTGCTGCGCAGCCGCGGCCTCACGGTCAACACACTGCTTCTCTCGGGCGAGCCCCAGGACGTGATCGTGCAGCAGGCGGCCGAGTTGCGACCGGATCTCATCGCCATGGCCACGCACGGGCACGGCTGGGCGAAGCGCATCGTGCTGGGCAGCGTGGCCGACCACGTGCGGCACAACACCGACGTGCCGCTGCTGCTGCTCAAGGGCGGACCGGGGAGCTGAGGCGCCCCGCAGGCCGAGGGCGGCTCGCCGGACGGTAGGGGCTCGACGGTCCACGGCGGCCTGCGCGACGGAGATGGTGTTCGGGCGTATGCTTCTGCGAGAGTCTGGAGCCTCGAAAGGAGCCCGCCGTGGGTTCAGTGGCATCCTCCGCGCCGGGACCATCTTGGTGGGCGCGCTGGTGGAAGCGCCTGGCGATCATCGCGGGCGTCCTCATCCTGCTGCTCGTCGGCGCCGGCGCCGTGGCGGCCAAGTTCACCGAGAGCAACAGGTTCTGCGGCAGCGACTGCCACGAGATGTGGCCGTACCGCGACACGTGGGAGCAATCGGCGCACAAGAGCACGGACTGCGTACAGTGCCACATCCCGCCGGGCGCCGTGAACTTCGTCGAGACCAAGTTCTACGCGTCCCGCGAGGTCTGGATCCATTTCACGGGCCAGGTCAAGGCGCCGATCAAGGTCACCCGCCACATCCCGGACGCGGCCTGCATGCGCTCCGGTTGTCACACCAGCGCCCAGACCGGCAAGACCGTCAAGCTGGGCGCCCCGGCCCCCGTGACGTTCGAGCACGGCAGCGAGGGCCACGCCGCGCAGCAGTGTATCGAGTGCCACGCCTCGCTGGTGCACGCCGGCGCGCCCGGCGTCACCGCGCCGCCGGCGAACTCGATGCCGTCGTGCTTCACCTGCCACCCCGACGGCACGAAGGACTGCGGCTACTGCCACACGGCGCCGCACGGCGATCGTGGCCCGTGCGTCGACTGCCACAGCATCAGGAGCTGGAACGGTGGCAAGGGTAGCGGCCCCCACCCCGTCGGGCCGTTGACGGGCAAGCACGGGCAGGTCGCGTGCCAGACCTGCCACACCCAGGGCGTCTCGGTGAAGCCCGACGGCTGCATCGACTGCCACGGCGACCAGCACAACGGCCTGACCCAGTGTGTCGACTGCCACACCATCAAGAATTGGAACCCGACTGGATTCTCGCATCCGCAGCAGGGCCCGCACGTACCGGCCGGGGATGAGCCGCTACCGTGCGACGCCTGTCATCAGGGCGGGTTCGGCCAGAAGCCCGGCTGCCCGTGCCACGGGGGCAACCCGCCGAGTGGGGACTGAGTGCACGACCGCCTCGTCCTCTTCGATATCGACTGCACGCTGATCGACGCCCGCGGCGCCGGCGGCCGGGCGATCATGCGCGCGATCCTGGACGTCTACGGCGTCGAGGGCGAGCTCGGCGACTATTCGTTCCACGGCCGCACCGATCCGGGCATCATCCGCGACCTCGCCGATCTCTGGGGCGCGGGCGATCCGGAGAGCGTGATCGGCCGCTACGAGGGCGAGACGCAGCCCCAGGTCGTCCACGACCTGGCTGAGCGTCTCGGCGCTCCGGAGGACCTCGTCGACGGTCTGGTCGACGCCTGCATCGAGCGGTACGTCGAGTTGCTCGCCGCGGAGCTTGCGGACGGCGAGGTCGAGATGCTTCCCGGTATCAAGGAGCTCGTGACGGCTCTGGCGGCCGACCGCCGCGCCCTCGTCGGTCTGCTGACCGGCAACGTCGAGGAGGGAGCCCGTCTCAAGCTCGCGCCGACGGGCCTCCGCCCGCTCTTCAAGGTTGGAGCCTACGGGTCGGACTCGGCGCTGCGCGCCGACCTGCCGGCCGTCGCCGTGGCGCGCGCCGAGGCGCTCACCGGGCGGCGCTACGCCGGCAAGGACGTCGTGGTGATCGGCGATACGCCGGCCGACGTGGAGTGCGGCGCGAGCCTCGGCGTCAAGGCGATCGCGGTGGCGACCGGCCGGCACGACGCGGAGGAGCTGGCCACGCACGCGCCGGATCATCTCTTCGGCGACCTCTCCGACTGGCGCGCCGCATACGCGGCCATCATGGACTGACGCCGGAGCCGCCGGTCGTCTCCCGCGCGACTACGACCAGCGCCCCGGCGAGAGCGGCGTGAGGTCGATCGACGGCGCCTGCCCTCCCGCCAGCTCAGCGACCAGCCGGCCCGTGATCGGTCCGAGGGACAGCCCGAGCATGCAGTGCCCGGTCGCGAGGATCACGCGGTCACGGCCCGGCACCCGGCCGATGACCGGCAGCCCGTCTGGGGTCACGGGGCGCGGGCCGCGCCAGCGCTGCCTCACGGGTCCGTCCGCCGGCAGGCCGATGGCGCGCTGCGCGCCCGCGCGCAGGTAGGCGACGCGCTTGGGACGGATGCGCATGTCCCACCCGGAGAGCTCCAGCGTGCTTCCCAGACGCAAGGTGTCACCGAGGGGGGTCAGGACGATGTGGGCGTCGCCCAGGTAGAGCGGCATCTCGGGGAAGTCCTTCGGTCGTTCGACATCGACGCTGTAGCCCTTGGCCGGCTCGATCGGCAGGCGAAGCCCGAGGCCGCGCGCCAGGATCGGAGACCACGCGCCGGCGGCCAGTACCACCTGGCCGGCGGTGAAGTCGCCGCGCGTCGTGACGGCGCGTACGCCCTCAGGCGCGGATTCGAGCGACAGCACCTCTGCGCTGGTGACGACCTTGGCGCCTGCGTCCGCGGCCAGCTCCGCGACGGCCGTCGTGAAGCGCAGCGGATCGAGGTGGCCGTCATCCGGGAAGAGGTAGGCGCCGGCCATCTCGCAGCACAGGCCGGGAAAGAGTCGCCTGACCTCCTCCGCCGTGAGCTCGTCGGCGCGCGCGCCCAGAGCGCGCGCCTGCTCGGCCTCTTCGGCCGCCGCGTTCATGCCGGCCGGCGTCTCGTAGACCTGTACCACGCCGTCGTGGTGAAACAGCCAGCGCTCGCCGTGTTCGCGGGCGAGCTCGTCGTGGAGGTCGGCGCTTGCGACGTGCAGGGCGCGCAGCACCGGCCGGGCCGCCTGGGCCCGCTCCGCGGAGCAGGCGGCCCGGAACAGCCACAGCCAGCGCGCCAGCGCGGGGCTCGGGCGCGGCGCGATGTAGAAGGGGCTCGAGGCGTCCAGCATCCAGCGGAGCCCCTGGCCGAGGACGCCTGGGGCGGCCAGCGGAGTCGCGTCGCTCGGCACCAGCAAGCCGCAGTTGGCGTGTGCGCCGCTCTCCGGCGGGCAAATCTGCGGCTCCTTCTCGAGCAGGACGGTCCGGGCGCCGGCTCGCGCGAGCTCGAGCGCACTGCAGGCCCCAACAGGTCCGCCGCCGATCACCACAACGTCTTCGCAGGCCTTCATCCCTCGTCCTTTCGCCCGGTGACGGCCGCCCCTCTTGGCCGTCGCCGGAGTAGCCAGTGCGCTCACGAAGTCCTAACATCTGCAGGGTACCCTACGTCGCGCTCGACCGGGAACGGCGAGCATCGTCCGGTCCGCGTCCGCCTCACATCGAGAGAGTGACGATGGCAAGAGAGAACGTACTCGTCGTCGACGACGAGCGGGACATCCTGGAACTCGTCAAGTACAACCTGGACAAGGAAGGCTACCGCGTGACGGTGGTCGCAAGCGGAGAGGACGCGCTGGCTGCGACGCGCGCGAAGCTCCCGGACCTCATCGTGCTGGACCTCATGCTCCCGGGGCTCGACGGTCTCGAGGTCTGCCGCCGGCTCAAGGCCGATGCCGCGACGCGAGGTATCCCCATCGTCATGCTCACGGCCAAGGGCAGCGAAGCCGACGTGGTGGCGGGACTGGAGCTCGGGGCCTCCGACTACGTGACCAAACCGTTCAGCCCGCGGGTCCTCACCGCGCGCATCCGCGCCGTGCTGCGCCGGGGGACGGAGCCGATGGACGATGAGGCGATCGTCCACATCAAGGAGATGAGCATCCACCCGGGCCGGCACCGGGTCCTGGTCGGCGACAAGCCGGTCGAGCTGACGGCCACCGAGTTCCGCATCCTCCTCTGTCTGGCCAAGCGCCCCGGCTGGGTGTTCACGCGGCAGCAGCTGGTCGACGCCTCGCAGGGCGACGATGCGTTCGTGAGCGACCGCTTTGTGACCGATCGCTCGGTCGACGTCCACATCGTCTCCCTGCGGCGCAAGCTCGGCTGTTGTGGCGCGTACATCGAGACGGTGCGCGGCATCGGCTACCGGCTGCAGGACCACTGAGCGTGCCGAGACCTCGGCTCTTCTGGCGCATCTACGCCACCTACCTGCTGGTCATCGTCCTCTGCACCGGGGCGATGGGGTTCTACGCCGGGCGCAGCGCGCGCAGCTTCTACATCGCCCAGACCGAGACGGGGTTGCAGGCTCGGGCGGAGCTGGTGCGCGAGGAGGTCACCGCCCGCGGGGACTCGCTCGATGCCGGCGCCCTCGAGGAGCTGGTGACGCGTCTCGGCGCGGCGTCGGGGACGCGCATCACCATCATCTCCGCGGAACAGCCGGGAGTGCCGATCGGCACGGTGCTGGCCGACTCGGACGTGGACCCCGTCAGCATGCCCGACCACAGCACCCGTCCCGAGTTCGAGGAGGCGCTGACCGCTTCGTCCGGCGCCGCCATCCACTACAGCATAGAGCTCGGCAAGCACATGGTCTACGTGGCCATCCCCTCGCACGAGGACGGCAAGGTGACCACGGTGGTGCGCGCGTCCATCCCGATGACCAGCGTGGACGAGGCGCTGAGCACGCTGTACTGGCGGATCGCCATCAGCGCCGTCGTGGTCGCCCTCATCGCCGCGCTGGTCGGGCTTCTCGTCACCCGGCGGCTGAGCCGGCCGATCCGCGACATCAGGGACGGCGCGGAGCGTCTCGCCGCCGGCGACTTCACCCACAAGCTGTACGTGCCGCGCACCGAGGAGTTCGCGGCGGTCGCCGAGAGCTTCAACCACATGGCCGAGGAGCTCGACGACAAGCTGCGCACGCTCACGCACGAGCGGAACGAGCGCGAGGCCGTGCTCTCGAGCATGGTGGAGGGCGTCCTCGCGGTCGACACCGAGGAGCGCGTGATCGCCGTCAACGCGGCCGCCGCGCGCCTGCTCGATCTCGAGCCCGAGGCGGTGGACGGCAAGACCATCCAGGAGGTCGTCCGCAACCCCGACCTGCAGCACGTGGTCGCCCGCACGCTCGATGGCCATCAGCCGGTGGAAGCGGACATCGTGATGCGCGTCGGCGCCGAAGATCGCGACCTGCAGGCGAACGCTACGCTGCTGCACGGCGACGACGCCGACGAGGTCGTGGTCGGCGCGGTCGTGGTGCTCAATGACGTCACGCGTCTCAAGCGGCTCGAGGCTGTCCGCCGCGATTTCGTCGCCAACGTCTCCCACGAGCTCAAGACGCCGGTGACGTCCATCAAGGGCTTCGCCGAGACGCTCGAGGACGGCGCCCTCAACGACCCCGAGACGGCGCATCGGTTCGTGCGCATCATCTCCGGGCAGGCGGACCGGCTGAACTCGATCATCGAGGACCTGCTTTCGCTCTCGGCGCTGGAACAGTCGGGAGACAGCCCTCTGCTCCAGCTGGAGGAGGCGGACCTCTGCGACGTCGTGGCCGTGGCGCTCGGCGTCATCGGCCCCAAGGCGGAGGCGAAGAGCATCGATCTGGTCGAGGACTGTCCGGACTCGCTGTTCTCTCGCGTCAGCCCGCCGCTGCTCGAGCAGGCCGTGGTCAACCTGGTGGACAACGCCGTGAAGTACAGCCCCGTCGGCAGCGCCGTCGATGTGACGCTGGAAGAGCGCGCCGACGAGATCGTCATCAGCGTCCGCGACGAGGGCCCCGGCGTCTCCCGCGAACAGCTCCCCCGTCTGTTCGAGCGCTTCTACCGAGTGGACAAGGCCCGCAGCCGCGACTTGGGCGGGACGGGCCTCGGCCTCGCCATCGTCAAACACATCGCGCAGGTCCACGGCGGGCGCGTGTCCGTCGACAGCGTCGTAGGACGCGGCAGCACGTTTCGCATCCACCTGCCGCGCACTTGACGGCCGCCGCTGCTCTCTCGCGTCCCTCTGACCTCGCGCTAACCGCTCGCTAACACTCGCCGGGTAGCTTTCGTGTCCGGTGTCACCGTTGTGACGCCGGCAACCCGAGAACACGCGAGTGTGAAGACGCGGAAGCGAGGTCACCGAATGAACAAGTCCGCAAGCCCGAGGCGCCTGATTCGGGCAGCCACCACTGCCCTTGCGCTGGTCGTGATGGCGCTCGCGGTCGTCGCCTGCGGCGGCTCTTCCGGCGGGGGGAGCCAGTCGTCCGCCGACACGATCGTCGGCGCCGGTGCGAGCTTCCCCTACCCCCTGTATTCGAAGTGGGGCGAGGAGTACGCGGGGACCGGCGGCGCCAAGCTGAACTACCAGTCCATCGGCTCCGGCGGAGGCATCTCCGCGGTCAAGGCCGGGACAGTCGACTTCGGGGCGTCCGATGCCCCCTTGGAGGAACAGGAGCTCAACGACAGTGGTCTCGTCCAGTTTCCTCTGTGCGTCGGCGGTGTGGTGCCCGTCGTGAACGTCGAGGGCGTCGCCGACGGCCAGCTCAAGCTGACCGCCGACCTGCTGGCGAGGATCTACAACGGCGAGATCATCTCCTGGAACGACCCGGCGGTCGCCGCCGTGAACGCTGGGGTGACCCTGCCGGACGCCAAGATCAACGTCGTCCACCGCTCCGACAGCTCGGGCACCACGTGGATCTTCACCAACTACCTCGCCGCCGCCGCTCCCGGCGTCTGGAAGGCCGGCGCCGACAAGGAAGTCCCATGGCCGACGGGCGTCGGCGGCAAGGGCAACGAGGGTGTGGCCGCGAGCGTCCAGCAGCTGAGCGGCTCCATCGGCTACGTCGAGTACGCCTACGCCAAGCAGGCTGCGATGACCTCCGTCCAGATGCAGAACAAGGATGGCGCGTTCGTGGCCGCCAGTCTTGAAGCGTTTGAGGCCGCTGCCGCCGAGGCCGACTGGCAGACCAGCCTCCCCAGCATGTACCTCGTCCTCGTCGACCAGCCGGGCGCCACCACGTGGCCCATCGCCGGCGCCTCCTTCATCCTCATGGCGAAGGAGCAGCAGGATGCGGCGCGCGGCAAGGCGTCACTCGACTTCTTCGACTGGGCCTACACGAACGGCGCCGCGACGGCCACGAGCCTCGACTACGTGGCCATCCCGCAGACCGTCTACGACCTCGTCCAAAGCGACGTGTGGCCGGACATCACCTCCGCGGGCACCGCCCTCTGGAAGTGACGCGGGACAGCTGAACCGACTCCGGGGGCAAACACCGTGAGTACAGTCCAGAACACCGAGTACCTCGCCAGCCCGAGAGGCTCGCGCGACGCCGCGGAAGCGGCGTCGCGCGGCCGTCTCCGGCTGGGCGACCCCATCTTCCGAGTCGTCGCCACCGCCTGCGGCCTTGCCGTCGCGGCGGCGATGTTCGGCCTGACGGCCGTCCTCATCTACAACTCGTGGCCGGCAATCGCGAGCCTGAAGACGGAAGTCCTCACCACGGTGGCGTGGTCACCGAGCAGCGGCCAGTACGGCGCCCTCGCGGCGCTCGCCGGCACGGCGCTCTCGACCGTGGTGGCCATGGTCATCGCCGTGCCGCTGGCGCTCGTGATCGCGCTTCTTCTCGTCGAGCTCGTCCACCCGTCGATCGGCCGGATCATCGGGATGGCCGTCGAGATGCTTGCCGCGATCCCCAGCATCATCTTCGGCATGGTCGGCCTCTTCGTCGTCGTGCCGTTCATGCAGGAGACGATAGTGCCTTGGCTGGTGGAGTCGCCGCTCGGAAGCGTCCCGGGCATCAAGCCGGGCCCGACCTTCCAGGGCGGCGGCCTGAGCATCTTCACCGCCGGCATCGTCCTGGCGTTCATGGTGCTCCCCTACATCACCGCGGTCGCACGAGACGTGCTGCGCATGGTGCCGCAGGTCACCAAGGAAGCGGGCTACGGTATGGGATCGACGACCTGGGAGGTCCTCCACAAGATCAGCCTGCGCTACGCGAACAGCGGCATCGTTGGGGCCGTCTTCATCGGCCTCGGTCGCGCGCTCGGCGAGACGATGGCCGTCGCCTTCATC
>DASRZL010000120.1:0-11429 GCA_035686425.1 Thermoleophilia bacterium | reverse complement strand
CGAGGCGTAGGAGACCCAGCCGCCGCTGACGGGCACGCTGCCGACGTAGGCCACCACCTCCTGGTCGAAGAGCGGGTTGAAGGCGCCCATGACGAGGGCGAACGGCGACGCCACGAGCAGCAGCTTGCCGAGGAACCCGAGGGGCAGACCGCCCTCCGTCGCCATCACGACGGGGAAGAAGGCGAACGGGAGAAGACCGAGCAGATCGTACTTGCCGTAGGAGACCACGCAGACGATGAAGACACCAGTCGTGACCACCTTGGCCCGTGGGTCGACCCGGTGCACCGAGGTGTCGAGTCGCGCCAGGCGGTCGAGGCGGTCGAGCGAGGAGAGGCCGGTGGCGACGGAGGACACGTCTCGCCGGCCCCTAGCCGATCTCACCCGTCGCGGTGGCCACGAACTTGCCGTGCTTCACGCCCTTGGTTCCGATGAGGCTGTCGGCGATGCGCCTGATCTCGCGAGCGACGCCGCGCAGCACCACGACCTCGAGGCAGTAGGTGGCGTCGAGATGCACGTGCAGGGTCGACACGATCTCCTCGTGGTGCGTGTGCTGGTGGTCGGTGAGCTTGTCGGCGAGGTCGTGGGAGTGATGGTCGTACACGAGAGTGACGGTGCCGATGGCCTCGGCGTCGCCGGCCTCCCACTGATCTTCGACGAGCGCGCCCCGAATGAGGTCGCGCAGTGCCTCGGAGCGGTTGACGTAGGAGCGCTCCGCGATGAGCTGGTCGAAGCGGTCGAGCAGGCGCTCGTCGATGGAGACACCGAAGCGAACGACATTGGCCATAGCAACTCCTTCGGACCCGGGTTCGTGACACCAGACTGCCCAAAACATAGCACGACTTGGTCCCGAGTCCTACAGTCGTGCTACGCGTCCGCGGGTGCGTTGACAGGGCCCGATTGCTGTGAGCACATGCTGAGAATAGGACACAGCCGCCCACGACGGGCGCGACCATGCGTGGGCGCGAGGAGCGACTCGCGAGGCGCCTACGCCAAGCAGGCTTGTCCTGAGGCGAGCCTCGGCTCTGGAGGTGCAGAGGTGCAGAGGGAAGTCTACGCGACAATCATGGCCATGTCGTCAAGCCCCGAGAATGCGACCAGCGATCGCATCGAGGCGCTGACCAAGGGTCACGGCATGCTCAACATCGCGGCCATGTGCGCCGCCAATGCCATCACCTTTGAGATGCTGCGCGGGCGGGACACCAAGATCGTCGACGCCAACCTGTCCGAGCTCGCCCTCGATTACGTGGTCGAGGTCGGGGTCAAGGCCGCCGCAGAGGCGGGAGCCGACAAGGCGAACGCTGCCCTCATCGCAGCGACGCTGCTGCTCATCGCGGGCACCGAGTCTCGCGCCGGCGTGCCGGCCGGCAACCGCAAGCTCGGAGCGATGGCGCGCATCAAAGCCGGCGCCGACCGCTCCGGCGTCGCCGCGGTCCCCACGTCCAAGCTCACCAACAAGCTCTCCGGATTCGCTGCCGTTCAGGCTCTGTACGAGGCGATGCAGCGCGGCGAGCTCGTGCGCGTGGACGGTGCGAACGTGCCGGCCTTTGTCGCCGGCGGTGCCCCAATGGGTCACAGCGCGCTGGGTGAGGACATGGTGTACGTCGACTTGTGCATCAATGGCACCAAGATCGCCGTCGACGCCATGATTCAGGCCTACCACGGCGTCGGTATCAGCGCGAGCCCCATCCAGTGCGCCATGCTCGGCGCCGCCGCGGTTCTCGAGATCGTCAATCCGGACGGCATGATCGGTCCCGAATACGGTGACTTCTTCGTCCAGGGCACCGGCTATCTGGCCGGCAAGGGCGCTGCCGACGCAGCCGGGCTGCCGGAGAAACTCCACCTGCGCGGCACCGGCAAGGAATTCGACACCGCCAGCCTCGTGGGCGGCCTGGGCATGATGCTCAAGGACGTCGGAGCGCCGTCGGTGATCGGCATGATGACGCTGAACGAGATGCTGGCCGCCTTCGCTGAAGCGCCGATGATCGGCGCCGGCTTCGGCGGTGGCCCCGTGAACGTGCCGCTCGCTCACCTGGCGGCCGACGCCGTTATCGCGATGAACCTGCTCGTAGCGAACGGTGGTGACATCGGGCTGGCCGCGGATGACCTTCACGAGGTCAAGGCGACCCAGTGGATTGACCCCGAGATCTCCTCGTACTCGGCCAACACCATCGCGCGCAAGGCCGAGCAGGTGCGTCGGGGCCCCGTCACCAAGACGATCATCAACGCAACCGACGGCGTCCGCGCGAACGCGCTGCTCTGGCGCGCTCAGTTCGCCTACGACGAACTGACGGCTGGCAAGTCCCTGGAGGACATCTGCTCCGCCCTCGACCAGCGGCGCAAGAAGAAGGTCGAGCAGAACGCGAGCATGATCCTGAGCGGCTTCTTCGGCAAGACGATCACGATAGCGTTCTCCAAGCTTCAGGGTGGGGCGCGACGCCAGCATCCCTTCGCACAGTCGTACTGGGGCTTCGACGCCGATGTCGATGCCGTCGTCACGGTCGACGGCGAGGAGTTCCGCTTCGAGGGACTCAGTGACAAAGTGATCCCGGACGCGGTCATGAACAAGAAGGCCGAGCTCTCCCTCCCGATCACGGTCGCGGCGGCAGTGGCTCAAGAGCTGATGTACGTCGGATGCTGCACGATCGACGCGGTGGTCCCGGCGGTAGTGGGCGCGACTCTCGGCAAGTACTCCGCGAAGGACGCGGGCACGTGTGCAGAGACCGGCGCCCATATCACGTGCTCCATCCCGGGCGCCAAGTCCACGGTCAAGGAAGTCTCGGCCCTTGCCCTGCGGATCATGAAGGACCTGGAGGCCTGAGCTTCGGTCTCGAACGCCGCGACGTTTGTCTGTCTTGGGTGAAGACTGGCGGAGGAGCTCTTCGGTGCGCCTTCGCCAGTTCGCTCAGGCCCATGTGTCTGGAGAGTCGGGACAAGGCGCGCCGCGCCGAACCCCCCATCCCCACGTCGCTTGACGGCGAAGGCCGCGTCACGATCACTTCAAGGAGCAGGCATGCTGATCCTGGCCCAGATAGATGACCGCTCCGGCGAAGTCCTCGGGAGGGCTCTCGAGGAGCTGATGGGCTTGGGCGCCCGCAACGTCCAGTTGCTGAGCTCCGTCACCAAGAAGGGTCGGCCGGGCAACGTGCTCCTCGTCGACGTGGAGGCGGATCTCGAGCCGGACGTCGGGGCGTTCCTCGCGGTGGAGCTGGGGGTGTGGGGATACCACGTGCTGCACGCCGGCCATCGGCACTTCGACACGGTCATGAAGGAGCGCTCCGTGACCGTCGTCTGCGGGGAGCGGAGGAAGACCTTCGTCATGCCCTGCAAGTTCTTCTGCCAGGGGACGAGAGTGCTGCGTGTGAAGGCCGAGCGCGCGGATGTGGAGACCCTGCAGCGCTTCGTCGCCGAGGTCGACGACGGCTGCTCCAGCGAGACCGTGAGATCACGAGTGGAGGACGAGGTGCGACGTCGTCCGGAGGCGGGCGAGATCGAGGTGCGCCTGTGGTAGGCGCGGACCCCCGCGCGGCGCGCGGGAGAGCGGCCCATCGACACGCGGAGGCCCCATTGTGAAAGCGCAGGACCTGCGCGGTCTGCTCGAGGACGTGCGGGACGGCAGCACCGTGATCGACGAGGCCCTCTCGCGGCTCTCGACGCTGCCCTACGAGGGACTAGACTTCGCCCACATCGACCACCATCGCGAGCTGCGCCGAGGATACGGCGAGGCGATCTTCTGCGCCGGCAAGACCGCCGCCCAGGTCGTCGAGATCGGCCGGCGCATGGTAGCCGGCGGGCACACGAACGTCCTTGCTACTCGTGCGGAGCCGGCGCTGCTGGACGAGCTCGAACGGAGTCTCCCAACGCGGGTCCATCGTGAGGCCAGCCTCGCGGTCATCAACCCCGTACCGGTCGACCCCGCAGGTCTTGTCTGCGTCTGCACGGCCGGCACCTCCGACATACCAGTTGCTGAGGAGGCAGCGATAACAGCGGAGTGCTGCGGCAGCCGGGTGGAACGCGTGTACGACGTCGGGGTCGCCGGGATCCACCGGCTCCTCGCTCATATGGAGCTCTTGCGCCGGGCCCGGGTCGTGGTCGCTGTCGCGGGCATGGAGGGCGCCTTGGCGAGCGTGGTCGGCGGACTTGTGGCCTGTCCGGTGATCGCCGTGCCCACAAGCATCGGCTACGGTGCCAGCTTGGGCGGAATCGCAGCGCTGCTCTCGATGCTCAACTCCTGCTCCCCGGGAGTCTCCGTTGTCAACATCGACAACGGCTTCGGAGCCGGATACCTGGCCAACGTCATCAACCGGATGGACGGTGACGGAGTAGCGACGGGGCAGGACCAGCCTCTGTCGCAGGGCGCGGCTGCAGACCGCAGTCCGAAGGACGGAAGCTCGCCGTCGGCTCGCACTGCTGGGGGTCAGCCGTGAGAGTCGCCTACCTGGATGCGTTCAGCGGAATCAGCGGCGACCTCTTCTTGGGAGCGCTTGTCGATGTCGGCGTCCCCGTCGAGGATATCCAGGATGCCGTCGACCGACTCGGCATCGACGGGCTGCGACTCGCGGCGACCCGGACCAGGCGCAACGGAGTCGCGTCGACCAAGGTGGATGTCGCGTACCCCACCCAGCGTGAGCTGCGCCACCTCTGCCAGATCGTCACGATGATCGGGGGGAGTTCGCTGCCCGCGGGCGTGAAGGCGCGCGCGGCTGCGGTATTCGAGCGGCTGGCCGTGGCTGAGGCGGCCGTGCATGGCGTGGGCATCGACGAGGTGCACTTTCACGAGGTCGGCGCGGCCGACGCGCTGGCGGACGTCGTCGGCTCCGTCGCCGGACTGCAGCGGTTGGGGGTCGAGGCGCTGCTGGTCGGCTCGATCAACGTGGGCTCGGGGCAGGTGAGGTGTGCGCACGGCGTTCTGCCGGTCCCCGCGCCCGCCACGCTCGAGTTGCTGAGCGGCTGGACGTGCCACGCCGCCGGACCGTGCCGCGAGCTCACGACCCCGACCGGCGCCGCCCTCGTGACCACGATCGGCCTACAAGTGGAGGCTCTCCCGGCGATGCGCGTACAGAGCTCCGGCTACGGCGCCGGCGGTAGCGATTACCACGGATGGCCCAACGTCCTGCGGTTGGTCGTCGGCGAGGCGGCCGCCCTGCCGGGGCCGATCGGCGAGGGGCTGATCGCCGAAGTGGAGAGCCTCGGCGACGCCGTCCCGTCGCCGAGGGAAGGGCTCGCGCCGTAGACGGCCGGCACCTCGGTGCCTTGTTGGCGTGGCCCTCCACTCGGACGGAAGGTCTTGCTACGACAGAACGCAACTAGTACCACGCAGCGTGTTGCTCTTTGTAGATTCGTGGCACCTTCGCCGCAATGCTTGACCACGGGTCGAAGCTCGACTAGGCTTCGCGGAGTAGGTAACACGACTTGTACCTCCGTAACACGGTAGCACGTCGCGGACTCGCATCAGCGCTCGCAGTGAGGAGCCGTGTCATGCATATGGCCGACGCCCTGATCTCTCCCGCCGTCGGCGCCGCCATGTGGGGGGCTTCCGGCGTCGTCGTCGCCTACAGCGCGCGCAAGGTCCGGAGCGACCTCGACGAGAGCAAGATACCGCTGATGGGCGTCGCCGGCGCATTCGTCTTCGCCGCCCAGATGGTCAACTTCGCCATCCCGGGTACGGGGTCGAGCGGGCATCTCGGCGGCGCGCTGCTCCTCGCCGTCCTGTTGGGGCCGGAGGCGGCCTTTCTCGTGATGGCGTCCATCCTCGCCGTCCAGGCGTTGTTCTTCGCCGACGGCGGTCTGCTCGCGCTCGGCTGCAACATCTTCAACCTCGGCTTCTTCCCGGCGTTCGTCGCCTACCCACTCTTGTACCGCAAGATCGTCGGTGACGGGCCCGATCTGCGCGCCGGCCGCGTGTTCCCCGGCGCGCTGCTGGCCGCCGTCGTCGGGCTCCAGCTCGGCGCCCTCGCGGTGGTGCTCGAGACGACCGCCTCGGGGGTCAGCGACCTCCCGTTCTCGACGTTCCTGCTGCTCATGCAGCCGATCCATCTGTTCATCGGCATCGCGGAGGGGCTGGTCACGGCCGTCGTCGTGCTCTTCGTCTACCGGGCGCAGCCCGAGCTGCTCGCGCGCACCGCCGCTCGGCGCTCGCTGCGGGGGCTGCGCCTCTGGCCGGTCGTCGTCGCGCTCGCCGTGGCGGCGCTGGTCGCCGGCGCAGGGCTCGCCCGGCTTGCGTCCACGCGGCCGGACGGCCTGGAGTGGTCGATCGCCGGCGCGGAGTCCGCGGCTGCGCCGCGCGATGGTGGAGCGAGCTGGGGATCCTCCTCCGGCGCGGTGGGCGCTGCCATCGTCGTGGCTGCGGTGGTGCTCGTCGGCGTCATCCTGCATCGCCGCGCGGCACGACGCTCCCGGCCGGACGCATAGCCGCGAAGCGACCTCACGCATGACCCAGTCCTGCCCCGGGTAGAGAGACGCGCATGAAGACGTTCGTGACAGGTGGCGCAGGGTTTCTCGGTTCGGCCGTCGTATCCCGGCTGGTCGCGCGTGGCGACGAAGTGCTCGGCTTGGCGCGGTCTGAGCGGGCCGCGGGAAGGCTGACTCGTCTCGGCGCCGTTCCCCTGCGTGGCGACATCAACGACGCCGGGTTGCTGGGCGTCGCCATGGCCGGTGCGGAGGTCGTCTACCACATCGCCGGCGACTACCGTGTCGGCATCAAGGAGCTCGAGCACGAGGCGATGTTCCGCGTGAACGTGGATGGCACTATCTGCGTCCTCGACGCGGCCGTCTCCGCCTCGGCGAGCCGCATCGTGTACATCTCGACCGTCACGGTCTTCGGCAACACGCACGGCGAAATCGTCGACGAGACCTACGACCGGCCGGACCGTGACTTCCTGAGCTACTACGACGCCACCAAGTACATGGCCCACCGCGTCGCCGTGGCGCGAGCGGCAGCCGGTGCGCCACTGGTGATCGTGCAGCCCGGCGCCGTCTACGGCCCCGGTGACCACAGCGACTTGGGCGATCAGATCGACCAGGCGGCGCGCGGCAAGTACCGGCTGCGCGCCTTCCCGGAGCTCGGCTTCACGATGAGCTACGTCGACGACGTCGCGGACGGCGTCGTCCTCGCCGAGACGAAGGGCCGCCCCGGCGAGGCGTACGTCCTCGGTGGAGAGGTCACGCGGCTGGGCACGATTTTGGACGCCGTCGCCGACCTCACCGGGCACAAGCGGGCGCGGTGGAAGGTCCCGCCGTCGGTGTTCAGGGCGGCCTCGCCGCTGGGCTCCGTCGTCGGCCGGTGGGCCGGTACCGGACCGAACCTGCACGAGATCATTCGCGCGAGTGAGGACGCCACCTACTGGGCGACCAGCGCCAAGGCCGAACGCGAGCTCGGGTACGCTCCCCGCGGCTTGGATCAGGGCCTGCGCGACCTCCTGGCGGCGCGCTGACCGCTCTCCTCTACTGCGTGAAGTAGTCGACGAGCGCCTGCTGCTCGTCGACCGTGACGATCGCGCCCTGCTGGATCATCGCGTCGATGAGCGCCTGCGCCTCGGCCGCGTTGCCGGCGCGGAAGTCGAGCGCCCGGTCGGTGGGATGACAGGCTCCGCAGCGGGCCGCGATGATCGCCGTCGCATCCGCCGTCGAGCCCGCGGTGGCCGAGGGTGCGGCCGACGGCGTCGCGGACGGTGTGCTTTCGGATGACGCCGGGCCATTGGCTGCGAGGGAGGCCTCGTAGCCGGCGACGAGCGTCTGCTTCTCGGCGTCCGTCAGCTTGGCGTCCGGATGGATCAGCGTGTACTGCATCGGCGGCATCTCGCCGTCTATCGCGTCGCTCAGCTCGGCCACCGACGGCAGTCCGGCCCACTCGGAGAAGTTGAAGGCTTCACGGGCGCCGTCCACGTCGCGTTGCACGAGCCACGACATGGGCGCTACGTTGGTGGCCCACCACCACTCCGTCTCGTTGCTGTGGCAGTCGTAGCACGAGGTCTTCGCGATCGCTTCGGCCTGGGGATCCGTCCACTTGAACGGGTTGGTGGCCTGCGGGTTCGAGTGGCTGGTGCGCCCGTACGGCACGAACTGGATGAGGATGAAAACCGCGACGCCGGCGCCGATCACCCACAGCAAGCTCTTCTTCCAGGAGCGCCCTCGGCGCCTGGTGGTGCTGGCCATTGCTCTCCCTCTCCTTCGGCTGGTGATTCCGGAGTACTTTACTCCATGAGGAGGGCGCCGGCGCGGCGCGGCCGTTTCCGGGGAGTCAGGTCTCGACCGGATCGGCCACGCCGTCGTCGCGGCCGCCCCGTCGCCGGGCTCGTCTGCGGGCCGCGTCGGGTATTCTGACCGCGGACCGTTCGAGCCAGGAGGCAGAAACGTGGATCAGGCGCCGCCTGAACGCCGCTTCGCCGACGCGCTCGCGAAAGCGCGCGCGGAATGGGCCGCCGCGGATGCGGCGGCCTGCGCCGCGCGCGCCGGTTGCGAGCGCACCGACGCCGGCGTGCTCGTGCCGTTGTTCGGCCGCCCGCATCTGGTGAGTCACCCACGCGGCGAGGTGACACTGGCGGGGGGAGAGCCAAGCGGCACGGTCGCTTCCGGAGCAGCTGCGCCGCCCGCGCACGTCGCCGTCGCCATTCTCGCGCTGCACTACCTGCTGACGGCCGACGGCGCGCCGCCGGCCGGCACGTGGATCGCGTACCGTGAGCTGCCGGACGGGCTGTTCTATGCGCCGTCGTTCGCCGCTCGCACGGAGGAACCGCTTGCCCGGGCGTTCGCCGGCCCGGCGCCGCAGGGCACCGGGCCCTCCGGCCTTGATTCATTCCGGGAGGCGGCGCGTTGCATGGGTGGCGAGGCGCTGACCCTCGGTGACGCCTCCTTCCGTTTCCGGGCCCTGCCCCGGCTCGGCATCGCGGTCCTGATGTGGGCCGGCGACGACGAGGAGCCGGGGGAGGCCCGTATGCTCTTCGACGCCTCCGCGGGCCACTACCTGCCGGCGGAGGACCTCGCCGGCCTCGGCGGCGAGTTGGCGCGCCGACTGGCGGCGGCGTCGGCGGGGGAGGCCCGCGCCTCGAACGGCTCCGGCTGAGTCTAGCCGCCGGCAGGGCCACAGGTCCGACAGGTCGCGGCATCCACGGAGGCGTCACTCGCGGCGCCTCCCGGCGCCATGAGCGGCACCACGAGCGCTACCATCGGTGGCTCTGCGCGGCACCACCGACGACACCGATGGCGGTGCCGGCCGCCGTAGGAAGGCCATCCCGCACCCGGGTCGCATGCGCCCCGGGCAGCCGCGATGAGCCCGCATGCGCCGGCTCCGCGCGGAGCCCGGCGTTCATCCCGTTCGCGCCGGCGCCTCCCGGCGCCCCTCCAGCAGCCCGCGCACAGTCACGATCACCAGCGCGCCGATGATGCAGGCCATGCCGGCGGCCTCGCCTGCGGAGGGCCGCTCCCCCAGCTGGATCCACGCCGCGGTCACGCCGAGGACCGGCGTGGCCAGCGTGGCGATGCCTGCCGCGCCGGCCGAGAGGTGACGCAGCGCGAACAGCCAGAGGAACCAGGCGAGCGCGTTCGCGAGGATCACGTTGTAGACGAGCGCCCAGACGAATGCCGTCGTCCACTCGGGTCCGCTCTGCCAGGTGAGCGCGGCGATGAAGACCAGCGGCAGGGAGCCGAACAGCATCTGCCAGGTGGTGAGCGAGAGGACGTCGAACTCCTGCCGCCGCTGGAGCTTCTTGACCACGATCGCGCTCGCGGCCAGGCAGAAGCCTGCGGCTACCGCCAGCGCGCTGCTGAACGCGCCGTGCAGATTCCACGGCTGCAGCACGAGGACGAGGCCGACAAGGGCGAGCGCGACGGCGAGCCACTGCACGCCGCGCAGCCGCTCGCCCAGGAACGCCCACGCGAGCAGCAGCAGCCAGAACGGCATCGTGTACGTGAGCACCGAGGTCTTGCCGGCCCCGCCGCTCTCGAGCGCCCACATCAGGAGGCCTACGAAGCCGGTGGTCTGCAACAGGCCGATGACGATGGTGTAGCCGAGCGCGGGCGGCCGCAGCGGGCGCCGCATCACGATCAGGAGGGCGAAGAGGCTGAGCGCCCCGAGAAAGGTGCGCAGGGCGGAGAACGTGAAGGGCTGGGCGTACTCCAGCCCGATCTTCATGACCACCCAGTTGTAGCCCCAGATCAGGGCCAGCAGAGCGAGCGCGAGGGCGCCGAGGTCGCGGCCGCGGCGGTTCACCCTACTTGCGCGGGAACGACGCGGCCGACCAGCCGACGGCCAGCACTGCGACGATCGCCACGCGCATGCCGAACGACCAATCTGTCTGCCACACCCACAGGCCTATCATCCACGGCAGGAAGAGGACCCAGACCGCGATCTGCAGCGGCCACCAGAGGTCGAGGGTCCAGTCCCATATCTGCGCAAGCGTCTCGGGCGATGCGAAGGCGAGCGCGATGAAGGCGCCCCACAGGCCGACCATGAGGATGAAGAAGAGCCGCTTCACCGGGCCAGCATATCGTGAGGGTCGGGGGTGTGCGCGTGTTGGTCAGTCCGTCACCGGGCGCACGTCGGGCTCCTCGCCGGCTGCGACCGCTCCGAGGCGTCCGGCGAGGAGCCCGTACCCGGCGAGGACGGCGAGCGCGGCGATGATGAGGATCATGCCGACGCCCTCCACGAGCGTCGGCACCTCCCCCAGCTGGATCCACGCGGCGAGGACGCCGACGACCGGGATCGCCAGGGTGCCGAGCCCCACGGCGCCGGCCGGGAGCGCGTGCAGCGCGTACAGCCAGAGGAACCATGCCACGGCGTTCGCCAGCACGACCGTGTAACCGAGCCCCCAGATGAAGCCGGCCGTCCAGTCAGGCCCTCTGCTGTACGTGAGCGCGGCGAGGAGGACCAGCGGGATCGAGCCGAAGAGCATCTGCCATGAGGCCAGGGAGAGGACGTCCACCGTGTACTTGCGCTGCATCAGCTTGACGACCAGAGCGCTGGCCGCCCACGAGAGCCCGCCGAGCACGGTGCGCACGCCGCTGGCGGCGCCCTCGAACTGCCACGGCCTCACCACCAGGATGAGCCCCACGGACGCGAGTCCGACGGCGAGCCACTGCAGGCCGCGTAGGCGCTCGCCGAGGAAGATCCACGCGAGCAGCACCAGCCAGAACGGCATCGTGTACGTGAGCACCGAGACCCTGCCGGCGCCGGTGCTGCCCAGTGCCGTGATGACGAGGCCGACGAAGAAGGTGGTCTGCAGCAGGCCGATGAGCATGGTGTAGCCGAGCGGCGGCGGGCGCAGCGACCTGCGGAGCACGATCATGACGAGGAAGAGGCATGCGGCGCTGAGCGACACGCGCAGCGCCACGAACGTCAGGGCGTCCGAGTAGTCCAGCGCGACCTTGGTCGCGATCCAGCCGTAGCCCCAGACCGGCCCGAGGATGACGAGGGCGAGGATGCCGAGGTCACGCGT
>DASRZL010000119.1:0-5387 GCA_035686425.1 Thermoleophilia bacterium | reverse complement strand
ATTCACCGCGACCGTCATCAAGGAGTTGTTCCTGCGTCTCCAGGAGGCGCAGGTGGGCCGACTCATCGCGCGGCTCAAGGTCACGATGAAGACTGACGAAGCTGGGAGGCAGGGTGAGGAGCTGGCGAGGCTCGAGTCGGTACGACGGAGCCTGCGCGAAGCGCTCCGCGCCATCCCGGTTGACGACGATACCGAAGAGCGGTGAGAAGGGCTGACGTGACTGACGCGGCAGAAGAGCGCAAGGTGGCCCCCGAGGCCGGGGACTTGGGCATCGAAGAGGTCCGTGTCCTCGTCGACGAAGGTCGCGAGCAGGGATACCTTGCGAGCGACCGGATCGCCGACGCGCTGCAGGACGTCGAGCTCACGCCGGACCAGATCGACGGCATCTACAACCTCTTTGCCGACCTCGGCATCGACCTTCTCGAAGGAGAAGGCGTCACGTCCGGCGACGTTTCCGACGCCAAGCCGGAAGAAGAAGTCATCCCCAAGCTCGATCTCTCCGTCAAGACGCCGACCAACGACCCGGTACGCATGTACCTCAAGGAGATCGGCAAGGTGCCGCTCCTCACCGCCGAGGAGGAGGTCTCGCTCGCGAAGCGCATCGAGCGTCACGACATGGAGGCCAAGCGCAAGCTCACCGAGGCGAACCTGCGCCTCGTGGTATCGATCGCCAAGCGATACGTCGGCCGGGGCATGTTGTTCCTCGACCTCATCCAGGAGGGCAATCTGGGCCTGATCCGCGCGGTGGAGAAGTTCGACTACCGCAAGGGCTACAAGTTCAGCACCTATGCCACGTGGTGGATCCGCCAGGCGATCACTCGGGCCATCGCCGACCAGGCGCGCACCATCCGCATCCCGGTGCACATGGTGGAGACGATCAACAAGCTCATCCGCGTGCAACGTCAGCTGCTGCAGGACATGGGCCGGGAGCCGACCCCTGAGGAGATAGCCCACGAGATGGGTACAACTCCTCAGAAGGTGCGCGAGATCCAGAAGATCAGCCAGGAGCCGGTGAGCCTCGAGACGCCCATCGGCGAGGAAGAAGATTCGCAGCTCGGCGACTTCATCGAGGACGAGGACGCGACCATACCGGTCGAGGCTGTGAGCGAGATCATGCAGAAGGAAGAGCTCAACTCGGTGCTCGGCACGCTCACGCACCGTGAACGTAACGTCATCGAACTGCGTTTCGGACTCAAAGGAGAACACCCGAGGACGCTTGAAGAGGTCGGCCAGAGGTTCGGCGTCACCCGCGAGCGTATCCGCCAGATAGAGGCCAAGACCCTCGCCAAGCTCAAGGCGTACCGCGATTCGCAGCGGCTGCGCGACTTCCTCGATTGAGCAGCGTAGCCGACTCAGCGTGGGGAGCGCCGCGGGTGCACCACACAAGAGGAGAGCGATCGACGAGGCCGGCGAGATGTGCCGGCCACGACCACGACGACGAACGCGGAGCCGGGAGCGGGGCGCCACAGCGCCACCCGCTCCCCGTACCGCTGCAACCAAGGAGCTGAACGAGTCAGTGACAGAGTCATCCGCAGATCGCCATCCCGACGAGTCGACGTTCTCGACCGTCGAGGAGGTCCGCGTCCTGCTCGATGAAGGCAAGGAGCAGGGCTACCTCGCCGCCGAGCACATCCTCGAGGTCCTCACAGACGTGGACCTCACGCCGGAGCAGATCGACGACGTGTACGTGGTCTTTCACGACCTCGGGATCGACGTCGTCGGCAGCGACGGCGTGCATCACGACGCGAGGAGCGCGGCTGCTTCCGGCGGGCAGGAGCCGGACGCCGAGAGCGAGCCCGTCAAACTCGACCTCTCGATCAAGACGGCGAGCAACGACCCCGTGCGGATGTACCTGCGCGAGATCGGCAAGGTGCCGCTGCTCACGGCCGAGCAGGAGGTCTCGTTGGCGAAGCGCATCGAGCGCGGTGAGATGGAGGCCAAGAATCAGCTCATCCAGGCCAACCTTCGCCTCGTGGTCTCGATCGCGCGCCGGTACGCGAACCGCGGGCTCACGCTGCTCGATCTCATCCAGGAGGGCAATCTGGGCCTGATCCGCGCGGTCGAGAAGTTCGACTACCGGCGCGGCTTCAAGTTCAGCACCTACGCCACGTGGTGGATCCGCCAGGCCGTGAGCCGGGCGCTCGCCGACCAGGCGCGCACCATCCGCATCCCGGTGCACATGGTGGAGACGATCAACAAGCTCATCCGCGTGCAGCGCCAGCTGCTGCAGGACCTCGGGCGCGAGCCGACCCCGGAGGAGATCGCCTCCGACATGGGGCTCACTCCGGAGAAGGTGCGGGAGATCCAGAAGATCAGTCAGGAGCCCGTCAGCCTCGAGAACCCCGTCGGCGACGAGGGCGACTCGCAGCTCGGCGACTTCATCGAGGACGAGCAGTCGGTCGCCCCGAGCGATGCCGTCGGCGAGCTCATGCAGGGCGAGGACCTCGCCCGGGTGCTCGAGCTGCTCACGTCGCGCGAGCGGCGCGTGCTCGAGATGCGCTACGGCCTCACCGACGGCCGCCCGCACACGCTCGAGGAGGTCGGCGTCAAGTTCGGCGTGACGCGCGAGCGCATCCGCCAGATCGAGGCCAAGACGCTGGCCAAGCTGCGCGCGTATCGCGAGGCGCGCAGCCTGCGCGACTTCGTCGAGTAGGAGGCCGCGCCCGGCGTCTTCGGGCGTCGCCCGCGACCATGACCTCTGTCGCCCGTCGTTCACCCCGCGGCGATCACAGGAGACGACATGCCGGAGACGCGCGTGCTGCTGGTGTTCCCCGGCTCCCTCTACGGCGGCCGCTGGGCCGACGGGCCGCCGGTCAAGCCCGAGCTGGTGCAGTTCTTCACGGAGCTCCGCCGGGCGGGCCACGTGGCCGACGTCCTCGACCTCGAGGCGGAGCTGGGCAACCCGGCGGACGACGTCGCCCGAGAGAGCTTTCTTCAGATCGCCGACGGCCTGCTCGCAGAGCAGGAGGCGGACCTCGTCGTGATCTCCTGCCGGTCCGCTCTCCAGTACACGGCCGCCGTGGCCGTCGCGGCGCGCGTGCGCCGGCAGCTGCCGGACGCGGTGATCGCCGTGGAGGGCCACCATGTCTCGGTGCGCCCGGACGACTTCAACGATCCGGGCGCCCCCTTCGACTGGCTGATCGCCGGCGAGGCCGAGTCGGCCGTCGTCACGCTCGCCGGGCAGGTCGCCTCCGGCGAGCGCGAGACCGGCGTCTGCAGGTCACTCGAGGGCGCGCCGCTGCTGCTCGATGCCGGGCATCTGCCTGACTACGCGGCGTATTCGTACGCCGCGGAGGGGCTGCCCGAGCTCGGGCTGTTCCTCAGCCGCGGCTGCCCGTACGACGCGCCGGCGCGCCTGCTCCTCCCGGGCGGAGCAGGCTGGCACGCCTATCCACCGGACGTCGCCGTCGAGGCGATCGACCGCGTCGCCGCGCTGCGGCCGGGCAAGGTCGAGGTCCTGGACCCGGCCTTCGGGTACGAGGCGGGCTGGCGGCACGCCGTGCTGGACCGGCTGGCGGCCGGTGACCGGCGGGACCTCGCGCTGATCGTCCCCGGACGCCCGGACGCCCTGGAGCGTCTAGACGTCGACAAGGTCTGCCGGGCGCGCCTCGGCTTCAAGCTCGAGGTAGGGACTCTCTCGCCCGGGCTCCTGGGCCGCACCGGCCAGGCCGCGAACCCGAAGAAGGCCGTCGCTCACGCCCTGGCGCTGCTCGAGTACCTGAACGCCAAGGGCGTTGTCACGAGCGCCCGCTTCGTCTTCAACCAGCCGGGGGAGACCGCGGAGACGGCGGGCGAGACACTCGACGCGCTGGAGCGCTTCGTGACCGCCGCGCCCACTACGTCCGTCACGATCGATGCGCAGGCGTGGGCGTTCATGCCCGCGAGCGAGGACGGGGCCGACGTCACGGTCCCTGCGTCGCGGTTCGGCACCCGCATCGAGCATCCGGAGTGGTGGAGGGAACACATGGACGCGCATACGGCCGCCACGGCCGTCGTGGCGAGTCACGAGCTCGCGGGGCTGGCGCCCGGTGACGACAGCTACTGGCGGCCGCGCTTCGGGCAGCTGCGCGAGGCGCTGGCGGCGAAGCTCACCGCGGACGCGCGCCGTGATCTGGGCGGTCACGAGACCGTGGGGTCGGAAGCCTGCGGCGTGCCTCACGGCTGGTGGACCGAGCCGCGATGGCACTGAGGCGGCCGGGCGCGTGGGTGTCCTTCGCGGGCCCCCCACCGGGGCGGCCGCATTTGTCCGGTCGCGGCCGGTGGCCTATAATCCTCCGGCCGGAAACGGTCCTCGGTAGCTCAATGGTAGAGCATTCGGCTGTTAACCGAAGGGTTGTAGGTTCGAGTCCTACCCGAGGAGCCAGTCATCAGCGGGGCGCCGCGGTCCTCGGGACCACGGCGCCCCTTCTGTCTCTGGAGCCGCGCACGTGAGCAGCGCACTCATCGCGATCCTCGTTCTCGCCGGCGTCATGGCGGCGACCCTCGTCGTCGCCGTGATCGTGATGCGGCGGGTCGGCTCGAGCGCGGAGGGGCGCGCCGACGGCGTGCGCGAGGAGGCGGAACGCCTCGGCGAGGAGTGGGTGATCCCGCTGAGCGGCGCCGAGCACCAGGGCGCGAGCCAGCCCTACGTCCGCGGCAAGGGCCGCGGCGTGCTCGGCCTCACCGATCGCCGCCTTGTCTTCCTGCCCATCGCCGGCGACCAGCTGAGCGTGCCGCTCGTGCGCGTGACGGCGGCACGCGCGGAGGATCGCCGCCGCGACGCCGCGGCCACGCATCGTCACCGGGTCGTCGTCGTCCTCGACGACGGCGCCGAGGCCAGGTTCCTCGTCGACGACCCCAGGGAGTGGGAGGCAGCCCTCGCGCGGCTGGGGGTGCCGACCGGCAGCTGACGGCGGGTCTGCCCGCGAGAGAGCGGCCCCGTGCGCGGGCGGGCTGCGCCTTCCGCCGCCCCTCGCGCAGCGCCGGCTATCGGGGGTCCGGTCAGCCGAGGATCAGGCGCTGCGGATCGACGTCGTCGCGCAGGATCCGCAGCTCCTCCGCGGTCGGCGGTGTGGCCACCGTCGCGCGGGAGACATCGAGGGCGAAGCCGGTGTTCTCCTGCACCTGCTCCGGCGTCACACCCTCGTAGCGCTCGGCGAGGTACATCTCGTGCGTCTCCTTCTCGAACTTGAGCACGCAGAGGTTCGTGACGACGGCGATGGGGCCGCCGCGCCGGTAGCCGGCGTGCTTGCGCGACTCGCCGCCGGTGAGCCAGCCCGGCGTGGTCAGGTAATCGAGCTTCTCGACGAACTTCTGCACTCCGTGCTGCATGAACACGATGTAGCCGCTCGCCAGCGAGCCGGCGTCGCAGGCGCCGCCGCTGCCGCTGAAGCGGACCTTTGGCGCCA
>DASRZL010000118.1:0-5090 GCA_035686425.1 Thermoleophilia bacterium | reverse complement strand
GGTCAAAGCACTCGACGGCGTCAATCTGACGGTGCGCGAGAAGGAGATCATCGGCCTGGTCGGCGAATCCGGCTGCGGCAAGACCATCACCGGCCTCTCAGTGCTGCAACTGTTGCCGCGGCCGCAGGCCGAGTACACGAGCGGTGAGATCCTGTTCCGCGGCGACGATCTGCTCAAGAAGAGCGAGAGCGAGATGCAGCGCGTCCGTGGCGGCCGCGTCTCGATGGTCTTCCAGGATCCGCTGGCGTCGCTCAACCCGGTGTTCACCGTCGGTGATCAGATCGAGCGGGTGGTGCGCCTGCATCGAGACGTGTCAGGCAAAGAAGCGGCCGAGGCGGCGCGCGCGGCGTTGGTCTCGGTCGGTCTGCCGGGAAGCGGCGACATCCTCAGGAGCTACCCCCACCAGCTGAGCGGAGGAATGCGCCAGCGGGCCTGCATGGCCATGGCGCTGTCCTGCGACTCGCCGCTGCTGATCGCCGACGAGCCCACGACGGCTCTCGACGTGACCATCCAGGCGCAGATCCTGAGGCTCCTCCTCGACCTCCGTGAGCGACTCGGCATCGCCCAGGTCCTCATCACCCACAACGTCGGCGTCGCCGCGCAGACCTGCGACCGGGTGGCGGTCATGTACGCAGGCTCCGTGGTCGAGCAGGGCCTGACGGCCGAGGTGCTCAAGCACTCGAGACACCCGTACACGATCGCGCTGTACGAGTGCCTCCCCCAAGACAAGAGGGCAGGGGAGCTCCAGACGATCCCCGGGTCGGTCCCCGACCTCCTCGATCCCCCGACCGGCTGCCGCTTCCACCCTCGCTGCGAGCACGCCATGGAGGTCTGCGCCACCGTCAAGCCCGAGCCGACTCTCCTGACCGCCGAGCACTGGGCGGCCTGTCACTGGGTAGCCGGACAGGAGGGGGTCGCGTGAGCCCGCTGCTCTCGGTCGAGGACCTCACCGTGCATTTCAAAGTGCGCAGGGGATTCGGCAAGAAGTCGGGCGACGTGGTGCATGCCGCGGACGGGGTGAGCCTCAGCATCGATCCTGGTCAGACACTGGCCCTGGTCGGCGAATCGGGGTCCGGCAAGACGACAGTCGCTCGGGCGGTCCTGCAGCTCACCGCGCCGACCGACGGTCGCATCGTCTTTCAGGGTCTGGACGTCGGCACGCTCAAAGGCGCCGACAAGCGCGCGGCGATGAGCGATGCGCAGGTCGTCTTCCAGGATCCCTACTCGTCCCTCAGCCCGCGGCTCACGGTACACGACGTGATCGCCGAGCCGTTGCGGGTTCATCGGCGCCTCGACGGGGCGGAGCTCAACGAGCGGATCCTCGACCTGCTGGAGATGGTGGGTCTGGGCACCCAGCACCTGTGGCGCCGTCCGCACGAGTTCTCCGGCGGACAGTGTCAGCGCATCGCCATCGCCCGGGCGCTGGCTCTCGACCCCAAGCTCGTCGTGCTCGACGAACCGACCTCCGCCCTCGACGTGTCGGTCCAGGCCCGCATCCTCGTTCTGCTCAAAGAGCTCCAGCAGCGCCTCGGTCTCACCTATCTGTTCATCGCCCACGACCTGGCGGTCGTCGAATCCATCTCCGACACGGTGGCGGTCATGTACCTCGGCCACATCATGGAATCGGGACCCACCGAGGCGGTCCTGCACGAATCCCGCCACCCCTACACTCGCGCCCTGCTGGCGAGCGTGCCGTCGCCGGACCCTGATCTCCGGAGTGAGCTCGGCTTGATCTCCGGGGAGGTGCCGGACGCCGTCAGACCGCCGTCGGGCTGCCGCTTCCATCCCCGTTGCCCGTTCGTGATGGACATCTGTCCTGCCGAGAAGCCGCCGCTGCGCGATATCGGCGGCGGGCGGCGCGTTGCCTGCCACCTCGCCGACGAGTTCGCCTTCCCGCCTATCGTGCGTCCGACGGGCGGCGAGCGGGCGTCGGCCCGGCCCTCGGGCGACGTCGATGGAGCGACCGATCGCGGGAACGTCACGAACGCTGAGGCGCCACCGCTCGGTCGCACGATGAAAGAAGCCCTGTTCGGGACCCGGAGAAGAGCCAGGCTGGTTCCCGGCGCGATGGTCGACGAGCCGCGGTGATGGGGATGGGTCCGGGGCATCCAGCCAAACGCGAGCGCCGAGTGGGCGGCAGGCTCGACGATACTGTCGCCGTGGTGACCGGTGGCGCGCAGGGCATCGGCGAGTGCATCGCGACGCGGTTTGCTCGCGAGGGCGCGCGGGTGCTCGTCGGCGACATCCAGGAGGCCAAGGCGGGCCGCGTGGCGGCCGCCCTGCGCGACGAGGGGCTCGACGTCGAGGCCGCGCCGCTCGACATCCGCGAGCCCGACTCCGCGGCGTCCCTGATGGCTCGCGGCGTGGAACGTTGGGGATGCGTCGACGTGCTCGTCAACAACGCCGGCCTCGACGCGCCGCCCGGGCTCCCGTGGGCGATCGGCGAGGATGAGTGGCGCGAGGTCATCGAGACCGATCTCTCCGGCCCGTGGTGGTGCACCCGGGCGGTGCTCCCACACATGATGGAGCGTCGCCACGGTCGCATCATCTTCATCAGCTCGGGGAGCGCGCGGATCGGCGCCAGCGAGATCTCGGTCGCCTACAACGCCGCGAAGGCAGGAGTGGTCGGTCTGACCGTCGGGCTGGCCGTTCACCTGGAGCCGTACGGGATCCTCGTCAACGCCGTCGCCCCCGGCCCGACCGGCACGGGGACGCCGATGACGCCCGAGGAGAGGGCGGCGCACGAGCGCGACTTCCCGCTCGGGATCGTCGGGCCGGAGCCGGTCGCGCAGGCCTGTCTCTACCTCGCAGCGGAGAGCGGCAACTGGGTGAGCGGCAGTGTGCTCAACGTCAGCGGCGGCTGGTGGAGGGGGTTCTGATGACCGACAAGCGGGCGGTGAGGACGGGAGAGCGGATCGAATGGCCCGGCAGCGCTGCAGCCGCCGTGGTCCTCACGTTCGACGTCGACGCGGAGAGCGGGGTGCTGTGGGAGTTCCCCGGGGCGGCGCGGCGACTCGGCATCATGAGTCATCAGCGCTACGGACCACGCGTCGGTTTGCCGCGCCTCCTCCGCGTCCTTGCGCGACATCAGGCGCGGGCGACGTTCTTCGTGCCCGGCTTCACCGCCGACGTGCATCCGGACGCCGTGCGCAGCATCGTCGACGCCGGGCACGAGGTGGGTCACCACGGCTACCTTCACGAGATCGTCACGGAGCTGTCTCCCGCAGACGAAGCGGCGGTCCTCGAGCGGGGCAGCGACACGCTGGAACGCCTGACCGGCGTCAGGCCGCGAGGCTGGCGGGCGCCCATGTGGGAGATGAACTACGGCACGCCCGCCCTGCTCGCGGCGCACGGCTTCGCTTACGACTCGAGCCTCATGGACGCCGATCTGCCGTACCGCCTGCGCACGGGCCCTGCGCCCGACGCCCCCACGCTGGTCGAGTTGCCGCCCCACTGGAGCCTCGACGATGGCGAGCAGTACGCCTGGCTGCCGGGCATCTGGGACACCGCCGTCATCGAGAGTCCCGAGAAGCTGCTGCGCATGTGGGCGATGGAATTCGAGGCGACCCTCGCCGAGGGAGGGTGCCTGGTGCTCACCATGCACCCGTTCCTCTCCGGCAGGCCGGCACGCGCGGCGGCGTTCGAGAGCCTTCTCGAGCGGATCGTCGGCACACCACGGATCTGGGTCGCGACGGCGGCCGAAGTCGCGGACCATGTGGACGCCATGGCGTCAGAGGCGGTCTACCACCAGCCGCCGCCCGTCGATCCATCCCATCTCGCGCTCAGGGTCCTGCCTGCGCAAGACCGCGAGATCATCGAGGAGGAGACATGAACGAGACGGCCTCGCCAGGCACGAACGAGCACACTCCGGAGGCCGTGCCGCCGTACGCTTCCGGCTACCGGATGCCGGCGGAGTGGTGGCCGCACGAGCGCTGCCTCATCGCCTGGCCGACCGCCTCGCGTGCGTACTGGGGCGAGCTCTACCTGCTCGCCCAGGCGACGCACGCGGCGGTGGCGCGCGCCGTGGCGCGCTTCGAGCCGGTGCTGGTCATCGCCAGACCCGGGGAGGGTGGCAACGCGAGGAGCTACTGCGGCTCCGACAACATCGAGGTCGTCGAGCTCCCCATCGACGACTCCTGGATCCGGGACAACGGACCGTACTTCCTGCTCGACCCGGACGGTAGGCGGGCGGTCGCCGACTTCGCCTTCAACGCGTGGGGCGAGAAGTACTTCCCCTACGACAAGGACGCGCAGGTCACCCGCCTGCTCTGCGAGCACTTCGGCTGGGAGCGCTTCGTCGCGCCCATGGTCCTCGAGGGCGGAGCCTTCACCGTCGACGGAGGGGGCACTCTCGTGACGACCGAGAGCTGCCTGCTGCACCCGACGCGCAATCCCGGCCTCTCGCGCGAGCGGCAAGAGGAGATCATGCGCGACTACCTTGGCGCCGAGAAAGTCGTGTGGCTCAAGGCCGGGCGCACAGAGGCGACCGACACCGACGGCCACGTCGACGGCGTCTGTCACTTCGTCGCGCCGGGCCGTGTCATCCTTCACATGGTCCACGAGGCCGACCACGTGGACTTCGAGAACTTCCGCGAGAACCGCCGGGTTCTCGACGAGACCACGGACGCGAAGGGCCGATGCTTCACTGTCCTCGAGATGGACCGGCGCACCACGATCGACATCGGCGGCAAGCACCTCACGGTGACGTATGTCAACTCCTACCAGGCCAACGGCGGGCTGATCGTGCCGACGGCGGGGAGTGACTACGACGAGCACGCGCTGGAGCGCATCTGCGAGGTCTTCCCCGAGAGGGAGGTCGTCGGCGTCCCGACCCCCGTGCTCGCCTACGGCGGCGGGGGGATCCACTGCATCACGCAACAGGTGCCGGCCCCGGCCGGAGGATCGCGGTGACGCGAACGGCCGGACACGCGACCCCTGCCCCGCCGGAGGGGCGGGCGAGGAGGGAATTCCCCCCGACGGCGCGCAAGCTCCTCGTCGCCGCACGGCGCGTCCTGGTGCGCAACGGCTATCCGGGGCTGACGATGCAGGCGATCGAGCGGGAGTCGGGCATCAATCGGGCCCTCATCCAC
>DASRZL010000117.1:0-6191 GCA_035686425.1 Thermoleophilia bacterium | reverse complement strand
GACGGTACCCACCAGGGCGCCCACGAAGAGCATGAGGATCGGCTCGAGGATCGAGGTGAGCGACTTGACGGCGGCGTTGACCTCGTCCTCGTAGAAGTCGGCGATCTTGCCCAGCATGGCGTCGAGCGAGCCGGTCTCCTCTCCCACGGAGATCATCTGCGTGACCATTGCCGGGAACACCTTGACCTCCGACAGCGGCTCCGTGATCGACTGCCCTTCTTTGACGCTCACCTGGACCTTCTCCATGGCGTCCTCGATGACCACGTTGCCGGCTGCCTGACCGGTGATCTCGATCGCCTGGAGGATCGGCACGCCGGAGGTGATGAGCGTGCCCAGCGTGCGCGCGAAGCGCGCGATGGCGAGCTTCTGGATGATGGCGCCGATGCCCATCGGGATCCTGAGCTTGAAGCGGTCCCAGGCGTGGTGCCCCCGGTCGGTGCGCTTGAGCCTGATCAGGCCGTAGATGCCGGCGGCGATCAGGGCGACGATGACGACGTTCAGCGGGAACGACAGCATGGCGTCCGAGATGCCCATCATGATGCGCGTGAGGAAGGGCAGCTGGGCATCGCCGAGCTCCTTGTACATGTCGGCGAAGATCGGGATGAGGAAGAGCACCATGCCGATCAGGACGATGACGGCGAACGAGCCGATGAGGATCGGGTACACCATCGCCGACTTGACCGCCCGGCGGATGCTGTCCTCCTTCTCCAGCTGCGTGGCGACGCGGTTGAGGACCTCGTCCAGGATGCCGCCGATCTCGCCGGCCCGGACCATGCTCACGTAGAGACGGCTGAAGACCTTGGGGTGCTTCTCGAGCGCGTCGGAGAGGCTGATGCCGGCCTCCACGTCGCCGCGGACAGCGGTGATGACCTTGGCGAGCTTCTTGTTCGGCGTCTGCTCCTCGAGCACGTAGAGGCAGCGCAGCATCGAGAGGCCGGAGTTCACCATGGTCGCGAATTGGCGCGAGAAGACGGTGAGGTCCTTGGACTTGATGCGGCCACCGATCTGGAACTGGCCCCACCCCTGCTTGACCTCGTTGAGGTCGAGCACGGTGAGGCCGCGTGTGCGCAGCGCGGCGGCGACGGCGGCCTTGCTCTCGCCCTCGATCTCGCCGGCAGCCTGCGCGCCGCGCCCATCCAGTGCTTTGTACGCGAAGTTCGTCATTGCCTCTCCTACGCCCCCCTGGCGCCCGGCCGGGCCGGGCCACCTGTCGACGACTGGCGTTGTCTGTCTGTCTTATCGGCCGCGGCCGCGATTCCTCCAGCGCTTCAGCGGCCGGCGGCCGCGGCGGCCGGCTGGCCCAGCAGCCGCTCGAACTCCGCCGGCGTGCTCGAGCGGTTCTTGGCCAGCTCTCTGGTGATGATGCCGCGGCGCACCAGGTCGGCGAGCGCCGCGTCCATGGTCTGCATGCCGAACGCGGTGCCGGTCTGCATGGTGGAGTAGATCTGGTGCGTCTTGCCCTCGCGGATCAGGTTGCGCACCGCCGGCGTCGGGATGAGCAGCTCACAGGCGACGCAGCGGCCGCGGCCGTCGCGCGTCGGCAGCAGCTGCTGCGTGCACACGCCCATCAGCGTCGTGGAGAGCTGCACTCGTACCTGCTCCTGCTGGTGCGGCGGGAACACGTCGATGATGCGGTCGATGGTCTGCGGCGCGTCCTGCGTGTGCAGGGTGGCGAACACGAGGTGCCCGGTCTCGGCGGCGGTGAGCGCCGTGGCCATGATCTCGGTGTCGCGCATCTCGCCGACCAGGATGATGTCCGGGTCCTGGCGCAGCACGCTCTTGAGGGCGCGGTTGAAGCCCTTGGTGTCCGCGCCCACCTCGCGCTGGTTGACCATGCACTTCTTGTGCCGGTGGAGGAACTCGATCGGGTCCTCGATGGTCATGATGTGCTCGTCACGGGTCTCGTTGATCTCGTCGATCATCGCCGCCAGGGTGGTGCTCTTGCCCGAGCCGGTAGGGCCGGTGACGATGACGAAGCCGCGCGGCTTGCGCGTCAGGTCGTGCAGCGCCGGCGGCAGCCCGAGGTCCTCGAACTTCTTGATGGAGATGGGAATGAGGCGGAAGGCGGCGCCCAGGCTGTTGCGCTGGAAGTAGGCATTGACGCGAAAGCGCGCCCTGCCCGGGACCGAGTAGGAGAAGTCGATCTCCCACTCGTTCTCGAGGCGCTGACGCTGGTCCTGGGAGAGGATCGAGTAGATCAGCTCCCGGGTGTCGTTGGCAGAGAGACGCGGGTAGTCCATGCGCTCCAGCTGCCCGTTGATGCGGATGATCGGCGGCGACCCCACCGAGAGGTGCAGGTCGCTCGCGTCTCGCTCCAGTACTTCGAGAAGGACGTCGACCAGATCCATGTTCACTTCCTCGCCAAGGATTGCCAGATCAGACGATCACGCGGGCGATCTCCTCGACGGAGGTCATGCCCAGCAGAACCTTATCGATGCCGTCTTCGCGGAGCGACTTCATTCCCTCCGCCGCCGCCACGCGCCCGATCTCGTCGGCGCTCTTGCGCTCGACGGTAAGCCGGCGGATGGCCTCGCTGACGATCATGACCTCGTACAGCCCCAGCCGCCCCTTGTAGCCCGTATTGTTGCACCTCGAGCAGCCTTTCGCACGATGCAGGACCACGTCATCCCGGTCACAAACCTCGGGCGGGAAGTCGTTCTTGCGCAGCATCTCCCTGGTCGCAGTGTACGGCTCCTTGCAGTGCGAGCACAGACGGCGCGCGAGGCGCTGCGCCAGCACGGCGTCCACCGCGGACGAGGTCAGGAACGGCTCGATGCCCATCTCCGTGAGGCGCGAGAGCGCGCCGGGGGCGTCGTTGGTGTGCAACGTGCTCAGCACGAGGTGGCCGGTGAGCGCCGACTCGATGGCGATGAGCGCCGTCTCGCGGTCGCGGATCTCGCCGACCATCACGATGTCGGGGTCGCAGCGCAGGATCGAGCGCAGCGCCGCGGCGAAGGTCATGCCGGCGCGCGTGTTGACCTGCACCTGGTTGATGCCGGTGAGCCGGTACTCCACCGGGTCCTCGACGGTGATGATGTTCTTCTCGGGATCGTTCAGGATGTTGAGCGCGGCGTACAACGTCGTCGACTTGCCCGACCCGGTCGGGCCGGTGACGAGGATGGCGCCGTACGGCTTGGTGAACGACTTGCGGAAGCGCTTGAGCGCCTTCTCGGCGAACCCGAGCTGCTCAAGGTCGAGCATCACGTTGGACTTGTCGAGGAGGCGCATGACGACCTTCTCGCCGTACACCGTGGGCAGCGTCGCGACGCGCATGTCGATGGGCTTGCCGCCGACCATGAGGCCGATGCGCCCGTCCTGCGGCACGCGGCGCTCGGCGATGTCGAGGTCGGCCATGATCTTGAGACGGCTGAGCACGCCGGACTGCATGCGCCGCGGGATGGACATGATCTCGTGCAGCACGCCGTCGACGCGGAACCGCACCATGAGCTCCTTGGCCTGCGGCTCGAAGTGGATGTCCGAGGCGGCGTCGTCGACCGACTGGGCGATCACGGAGTTGACCAGCTTGATGATCGGCGCCTCTTCGGTGGCGTCCCGGATGTCGGTGATCGAGTCTTCGATCTCCGCGCCTTCCGTGTTGGCGCCGACCTCCGCCTTCTCGCGGTAGACCCTGGCGATCGCCCCGAAGACGTCCTCCTCGCTGGCGATCGCCGGCTGGATCGGGAAGCCGGTGATGATGGCGAGGTCTTCCTGCGCCGGCAGGTTCTGCGGGTCGACCATCGCGACCAGGAGCGTCTGGTCCTCGAGGAAGCGCACCGGGACGGCGGCGTAGCGCCGCGCCAGCTTCTCGTCGATGTAGGCCGTCGCGGCGCCGTCGAAGCGGGTGGAGGTGAGATCGAGGAAGCTGACGCCGAACTTCTGCGCCAGAGCCTTGGTGAGGTCGAGTTGGGTGACGATGCCGTCGTCGAGCAGCAGCTGGCCGAGACGCTTGCGGGTCTCCTTCTGGCGCTCCAGCGCGCTCTCGACCTGCTCGTCGGTGACGAGGCCCATGTCTTTGAGGATGTCGCCGAGCCGCAGCTTGCTCGTGCGCTGGCTGCGCACGATGGCCTCGGCATCGTCGTCCGGCTCCGCGCCGGGGTCTCCGGCGAGCGCCGGCGGCTCAGCGCCCTCGGCGGCCGGCGGCGTCGCCGCCGGCTCCTCGAGATCGAGCCGGAAGTCGCCGTTGCCGCCGTTGGAGCCGAGGGCGTCGTTCAGCAGATCGTCCACTGCGTCCGTGGTCGAAGAAGCGCGCGCCGACAGCTCGCCCGCTTCGTCAATCTTCACAGGATCGATGATGGGTTCCAGCTCTTCTCCTTCACGTCCGGTCAGAAACCGGGGTGTTGTCTGTGAGGTCGTCCTGTCATCGTCGGGCGGCATCTCTCATCACTTCCAGCGGCGCCGGCACGCCGGTCCACAGGCTGAACGCCTCGGCCGCCTGCCGGATCAGCATGCTCAGGCCGTCGACGACGATCGCCCCGTGGGCCCGCGCCGCCACGAGGAAGTCCGTCGGCGCGGAAGCGTATACCGCATCGAAGACGACTTGCCCCGCCGTAACGTTATCGGCGAGGACCGCAGGGACTTTACCCTCATCGGCCATGCCCAGGGAGGTCGCGTTGACGACCACCCGCTGCCGCGCGACCTCCCCGGCCGTCAGATCAGGCAACGGCCGCCAGTCGCACGAGGCGCCCGGCACGCCTGCCGCGATCAGCGCCACGAGGCGCTGCGCCGCGGCCGGCGTCCGGTTCGCGATCGTGAGAGAGCAGCCGAGGCGGGCCAGGGCCAGCGCCGCGGCGCGGGCGGCGCCCCCGGCGCCGAGGATCAGCGCCCGCTCGCCGTCAAGCGTGTCGCCGGTGGCGTCGAGCAGCGCTCCGCGCACCCCTTCCACATCGGTGTTGTAGCCGCGGAGCGCGTCCCCGTCGACGACGATGGTGTTGACCGCCTCGGCGAGGCGCGCGTCGTCCGAGATGTCGTCGAGGTAGGGGATCACGGCGCCTTTGTGCGGGATGGTCACGTTGGCGCCGCGGAAGCCGAGGGCCGCGAGGCCCCCGACCGCGGCGCCCACGTCGGCCGCCCGCACCGGGAGGGGGACGTAGACGTAGTCCAGCCCGAGCGCCGCGAACGCCGCATTGTGCAGCCGCGGCGAGAGCGAGTGCGCAACGGGGTCGCCGATGATGCCGATGACGTGTGTGCTGCCGCTGACCGTGTTGCCCCCTTGGACCGGCGCGGGATCGCGCCGGGCGTACTGCTACATTGGCCGCGCGGCGACGCGCTCCTGCCCCCGAGGCGCGCTATTGGTCGTTCGCCGACGCCTTCGCCTTGTCGACGAGGAACTCCTCGTACGTCGTGGAGAAGTAGTGGCGTCCCGTCCCGTCGTTGCGGGCGACGTAGTACAGGTACTTGTCTCCAGATGGGTCGGCTGCCGCCTTGAGCGCCGCCAGCCCCGGATTGGAGATGGGGGTCGGGGGAAGCCCGGGGTGCTTGTAGGTGTTGTACGGCGAGTCGATCTCGAGGTCGTCGTAGGTGAGCATGGGCTTGGTCTCACCGAGCGCGTATTGGATGGTGGCGTCGATCTGCAGCAGCATGTCCGTGCGCAGCCGGTTCCAGATGACCGCGGCGACGACCGGACGTTCGGCCGCGACCAGCGCCTCCCTGTCGATCATGGACGCGATGATGACGACGTCGTACTCCGTGAGGTTGGCCGCGGCGGCGCGCGACATGTCGACCGCGGAGAAGTTCTTCTCGAACGCGTCGAGCTGGCCGCGCACCACGGAGCGGGCGTTCGCCTTCGGCGACACCTCGTAGGTGGCCGGGAACAGCATCCCCTCGAGCGTCGTGCCCTTCTTGTACCCCTGGAGCCTGAACGGCGGCGGGTTGTCGCGCGCGACCTTGACGTACGCAGCCGTGGATATCCCCTTGACCTCGTCCGACACGATCACGGCTGCCTGCTCGAGCGTCGTCCCTTCGGGGACGGACACCTTGATCAAGGGTATCCCTACGCCCTTGAGCAGCTTGGCGACGAGGACGTCGTAGGGCTCGTTGACGCGGAAGGTGTAGGTACCGGGCATGAAGCGCGTCGCGTAACCGTCCGCGTCGGCGCGGATGACGAAGGCGCGTGCATGCTTGACGACGCCCTTCTCCTCGAGCTGGGCGGCGATGCCCTTCAGGCTCGAGCCCTCCTTGATCACGACCGTCAC
>DASRZL010000116.1:0-43886 GCA_035686425.1 Thermoleophilia bacterium | reverse complement strand
GGGACGTCTTCGTCCGCACGCGGAACTGCATGACCTGGCCGGTGGTGCCGGGATCGGCGATCTCGAAGTCCTCGCCGACCTCGCCCCCGCCGAACGGCTCGTCCGGCCCGAGGTTGCGCAGCACGATGCGCGTGCCCCGCTTCACCTTGCTGAAGTCGATGAGCACGTCGGCACGCTCGGCCGGCGCTATGAGCAGTCTCTTCAGACGCACGGGCTTGGGCAGGTAGCCCCCGTCGCTGCCGATCTGGGTGAATGCCATGCCGTTGCTCATCCTCAGGATGAGGAACCGCGAGTCGGAGCCGTTGAGAAAGCGGAGGCGATAGCGGCGCTGCTCCACCTTCAGGTACGGCCACGTCTTGCCGTTCACGACCATGGTGTTGCCGAAGAACTCGGGGTTCCACTGCGGCGATATGTCGCTCATCTGGCCGCCCAGAGCCTCGTCCGGCGTGAAGGGGATGCGGAGCTCCGGCGCGCCGGGGAACTGCTGCGCCTGCCCCGGCACGTTCAGGCCCTCGAAGAAGGCACGGTTGTCGGGGTAGTACAGCGAGCCGTCGGCGTTGAACGACCGGTCCTGGATGACGACGGGGATCTCACGATACTTGGTGCCGGGCTTGTCGCCGCGCCTCGGAGCGGGGCGTGGCAGCCGCTTGGCGACCGGGTCACGGTCGCTGCGCACCAGATAGAAGCCCGCCGGACCGGCGTAGACGTTCAGCCGCGTCATACCGAGGGTGTGGTCGTGATACCAGAGCGTCGTCGGTCGCTGGTCGTTGGCGTACTGGAAGACCGACGTGCCCGGCTCCCAGATCTGGCCCCAGCGCGCCTCGAACTTCTGCTTGAACTGCTGGTAGAAGGTGCCGTCGGTGGCGTAGTCGGCCGGGATGTCGTTCGCCGCCGGCAGGTACCAGGCCTCCGGGTAGCCGTCGCTCTCTTCGGTGGTGTGCGCGCCGTGGACGTGCGTCACGATCGGCACGGGGCCGGTGTACGGCATCGCGTCCGTCCCGTGCGTGTCGGTGCCGCCCGGTCCGCCCGGCGGGTTGGCCCAGTGCAGCGTCTGATCGACGGCGAAGAGGTGCGGCAGGTAGTTCCCGCTCTCGTCCACGAGCCCGTTGATCCATTTGACGCGCACAGGCCGGTTCTTCTTGGCCTCGATGGTCAGAGCCGGGTAGTTGAGCGTGCCGCCCTCGGCCACCGGCCTCAGATCGCGCATCGACCCGTAGCTCCACACGGTGCTCGGCCCGACGGCGTTCGCCGTGGACCACGCCTCCGGCAGGATGAACTGCTGGAACTGCTTGACGGCGATCTCATAGTAGTCGATCTTCTTTCCCCTGGCGTTGATGACCTGAGTGCGTGGCATGGCCGGCGGGATCACCAGAGGCTCCCGGTATTTCGGGATGGCGGTCGGGTCAAGTGAGCCCCCAGGCAGCGGCTCTGCGCCCGCCGGGGCGGCGGTGAGCGCGAGGACCAGCGCGAGGACGGGCAGCAGCAGCGCCGCCAAAAACCCGCCGGTCAGGTGCGGACGCTCGCCGATCGAGATCTTCATGGTGACTCCTCCTGTATCTCGTCCGACGGCCCCCCGCGGACGGATGCCCAGTGGGGCACGACGGTCGCGCCCTCTGACAAGCTATGACGAGGCGTACCTACCCAGTTCGCACGGACTGAACACCACTTCATTGACCTTAATAGTCCAGAATCACAGGGAAGGTGGCGCCGTGCACGTCACGCCGCTACGCTCGGGCGAGGGATTCGCGCTCACGGCGCGAACGACCGAGCTGCAGACCGGCGCGGAGCCGGGCCTGTCCAGCGGTCAAGAAGCGCCCGATCGAGCCGATACCCCGAAGCAGAGAGCATCTGAGCAGCGACATGACCGGAGACAGGCCTATCCTCCCCACGAGCCACAGCAAGATGAAGCCGCACCGCGCCCTCGGGGCGGGCGCGACGCTCCTCGCCGTGCTCGTTTCGACGCTCGCGATCGCGGCCGCCGTGGCCGCTGCGCCGGCGGCGGCCGCCCCGTCGCTCTTCGACCTGCAGAAGGAGGCCAAGCGGACGCGCGCCGAGATGGAGAACATCCAGGCCGAGCTGCAGACCGTGGGCCAGCGCCTCGCCAAGGCGCAGGGAAGGCTCGACGAGGTCAACCAGCGGCTGCAGCTGTCGCGCCGCGAGCTGGCCCGCGCGGAGGATGCACTGGACCTGCAGCGTGAGATCCTCGCGAAGCGGGCGTCGACCATCTACAAGACGGGCGACCTCAGTTGGTTGGACGTCCTGGCCACCATCGAGAGTCTCGCCGACATCGACACCCTCCGGTCGCTCCTGCGCGACATCGCCGACGAGGACCGGCGCGCCGAGAACGAGGCTCAGCGCCTCGCTCGCGAGGCGCGCCGCCTCGAGCGCCGGGTCGAGGGCGAGCACGAGGAGGCCGTGCTCGCCGAGCAGGAGGTCCAGGACCAGAAGATCGAACTGGACCAGAGGCTCGCGGAGCGCTCCGCGATCCTTCAGGGCGTCACCAAGCGCATCAAGAAGATCCTCGCCAGAGGCGGCCTTGGCGCGGCGCTGGCGATGACCAAGAACGGGCAGTTCAACCAGTTCACGTGGGCCAGAGCGCTGCTCGTCGCCATGCGCTTCCCGGTGACCGCCGACAACGTCGCCGCCGTCACGGCCTGGGAGATGGCCGAGGGCGGTCACTGGTACAACACCGCCTACTTCAACCCGCTCAACACGACGCAGAGCATGCCCGGCGCCACGGTGTTCAACTCGGTCGGCGTCAAGGCCTACACGAGCTGGAGGCAGGGCCTCGAGGCGACGATGATCACGCTCAAGAACGGCTACTACGGCGCCATCCTCGACGCGCTTCGCCGCGGCAACGACGCCACGGGCGTCGCCGCGGCCGTCGGCGCTTCTCCCTGGGGCACCGGCAACTTCAGCCGCCTGCTGTGAGTTCCGCGGCGCCCGTTGTGACGCGGCCACGGGCGCCGGGTATCACTAGAGTCATGTACCGGCGACGCGTACCTCGTCCTCCAGAACACGACCCGCTCGTGATCGACCGTCACGGCCGGGTCGTCGGCGTGCGCACAGCGCCGCCGCGACAGCCCGAGGAGAGCGAAGCGAGCCGTCGCTGGCTGCGCCGTCGCAATCTCGCCGTCACGGGCGAGTTGCGCGCGCAGGCGGAGCTCCGCAACCAGGTCGCGACCTTCCACGTCGACCCCGGCCCGTCACTGAGACGCTGAAAGGAGGGGCATGGGCTCCTGGATCCTCCTCGCGGTCGTCGTCGCCCTGGCGCTTCTGTGGGGACTGCCGAGGCTCTTCCGCGTGCGGCGCGACCGCCACCGGCGCGACCTCATCCGGAGACTGGAGCAGCAGCGCGACTCACGCGTCATCACGCTGATCCACCGGCAGGAGACGGTGAGCCTCCTCGGCCTGCCGTTCGGTCGCTACATCGACATCGACGACTCCGAGCAGCTGCTCCGCGCGATCCGTATGACGCCACCCGAGATGCCGATCGACCTGCTCCTGCACACGCCGGGTGGGCTGGTGCTGGCCAGCGACCAGATCGCCCACGCGCTCAAGCGGCACGGCGGCAAGGTGACGGTGATCGTGCCGCACTACGCCATGTCGGGCGGCACGCTCGTCGCCCTGGCGGCGGACGAGATCCTGATGGACCCCGACGCCGTGCTCGGCCCCGTCGACCCACAGCTCGGCAGCCTGCCGCGCGGGTCGTGGCCGGCGGCGTCGATCCTGAAGGCGCTGGAGCAGGACAACCCCAATCGCGATGACGAGACGCTGATCCTCGGCGACGTCGCGCGCAAAGCCATCGACCAGGTGCGCGACACAGTGCGGGAGCTGCTGGCCGGGCGCTTCGAGGATCCCGAGGCGGAGCGGCTGGCCGCCGTGCTGAGTGAAGGGCGCTGGACGCACGACTACCCGATCCGGCTGGAAGAGGCGAAGGTGCTCGGGCTGCCCGTCTCCGCCGCTGTACCCGAGCTCGTCTACGAACTGATGACGCTCTATCCGCGGCGCAGCCAGCGGCGCCCCTCGGTGGAGTTCATCCCGACGCCCTATCGCGCGCGCGGTCACGAGGGAGACGACGCGTGAGGCCGCCGCAAGCGAGGAGCCGGCGGGCCGGCCCATGAACGATGATGCCGGACAGCGCTACCTGCGCGAGACGCGCCACACCCGGTCTCACCTGGTGGGCGGGCGCATGGACTGGGCTCACCAGCCCGACTGGTTCAAGACGTACCCGGATGCGCCGCGCGTCGTGCTGCCGGATCCTGCGCTCGACGACAGCGAGCTCTTCGACGCACTCGCCCGGCGAAGGAGCCTGCGTGCATACGCGCCGCCGCCGCTCGCGCTCGGCGAGCTCGCGGCGCTGCTCTGGGCGGCCGCCGGGGTCACGGCTCGGCAGGACGGCTTCGCCTTCCGTACCGCGCCGTCGGCCGGCGGCCTCTACCCCATCGAGCACTACGTGATCGCCAACGGCGTCGAGGGACTCGAGCCCGGCCTCTACCACTACGACGTGCTCGGTCAGGCCCTCGAGCGGCTCGCGACCGGCGACCTGCGGATGCCGATCGCGCGCGCCGCACTCGACCAGCGCATCGCCGCCGTCGCCCAGGCGGTCTTCGTCTGGACGGCCGTGCTGGAGCGCTCGCGCTGGAAGTACGGGGCGCGCTTCGCCCGCTACGTGCTGCTCGACGCCGGCCACATCGCCGGGAACGTCGCTCTGGCGGCGACCGCCCTCGGCCTGGGGAGCTGCCAGATCGCCGCCTTCTACGACGACGAGGCGGCCGCCCTGCTCGGCGTCGATCCCGACCTCGAGCCGGTCGTCTACATGAGTACCGTGGGACGGCCGCGCGGCGGGTGAGCAAGCGGCGCCACGACCGACCGCGCCGCCGGACGGGACGAGCCCAGGTGCCCGCTCAGACGGCGGCGGCCTCCGGCAGGCGTTCGGCGAGCCAGGCCGCGACATCGACGAAGACCCGCTCGCGCTCGGTCTCGTTGAAGAGCTCGTGGTAGAGCCCCTCGTAGTGGAGCCGCGTCTTCTCGGTCGCCCCGGCCGTGGCGAAGAAGGCCTCGGAGAACGCAGGATCGGCGACGGCGTCCTCGTCGCCGTACAGCAGGAGCAGCGGCAGCGTGACGCGCGCGGCGCCGGCGAGGGCGGCGTCCTGGGCTTTCATCAGCTCCGCGGCCCAGCGTGCCGTGGCCACATGGTGCACGAGCGGGTCGGTGACGTAGGCCTCCACGACGGTCTCGTCGTGCGAGAGATCGGCGGCGAGCAACGTATTGCCGATATCGCGCGCGGGCCAGAGGAAGGAAAGGACCCGTGCTCCCAGGAGCTTGGCCGGCGGCACTTCGGCGGTGAGCCCGAAGAACGGTGACGAGAGGACGAGCCCGAGGAGGCCCTCGCACCCCTCCTCCACGAGCCGGGCGCAGATCAGCCCGCCGAGACTGTGCCCCAGCAGCACCACAGGCCTGCCGGGCTGCCGCCGGCGCACCTCGTCGAGAAAGACGGCGGTGTCGGCCAGGTAGTCGTCGAAGCGATCGACCTGCCCGCGCACGCCCGAGGATTGGCCGTGCCCACGCAGGTCGTACGCGTACACCGCGTAGCCGTGTGCGGTCATCGCCTCTGCGAACCGGGTGTGACGGCCGCCGTGCTCGCTATAGCCGTGCACGACGGCGATGGTCGCGACCGGCTCGGGAGCGGGCTCCGCGAGCGCGGCGGCGGCGGGCAGCCAGGCGTGCAGGTGTAGGCGCATCCCTCCCGCTCCCATGAACTGTGCCGACGTGTGACGACAGGCCGGCGCCACGTCCGCAGCCCCGACCGGCGCGAGCCTACCCGATCCTGATGTCATCTCGTCCTCTCTCATCGCGTCAGATGGTGAGCGCTGCCCGGATCGACCCGGAGATGGCCGCGAGGCCGGCCTCCAGCTCGTCTGGCAGCGGCCACGCGTAACCGATGCGCATGTGGCGCCTGTCCTGCTCGAACCAATGCCCGGGGCCGACATAGGTGCCGTGCACCTCGCCGAGCACGCGGTAGAACTCGTCCACGTCCACAGGCACCTCCGGCTTGATCCGCGGGAAGCAGACCACGCCTCCGGAGGGCTCGATCCACTCCATCATCTCCTCGCCGGCCATCCACTCCCTGACGACTTCGAGCTGCCGGGCGATGAACGCGTGCAACTCAGGGAGCCACGTGCCGCGCTGGGCGAAAGCGCGCGCGGCGATCTCCTCGTCGACGACGCTGCCGCAGATGCCGATCTGCTCCTTGGCGGCGAGGAACGTCTTCATCAGCTCGCCGTCACGGCACACCAGCCAGCCTGTGCGGATGCCCGGGATGCCGTAGGTCTTGGACAGCGAGCTCACGCTGATCGCCCGCTCGCTGAGCGTGGCGGCGACCGGGAGCGGAGCCCCGAAGGTCATCTCCCGGTAGGTCTCGTCAACGAGGAGGCGGCAGCCGGCGCTCTCCACCTGGGCAACCAGGCTCCTCAGGTCGGCGTCGCTCATCATCACCCCCGTCGGGTTGTGCGGCACGGTGATGCTCACATACCTGGTACGCGGCGTGACCCGCGCCATCAGCTTCTCCGGGTCGATGCGAAAGCCGTCCGCGAAGGCGAGGTCGAGACAGGTGACCTCCGCCTCGATCGCCTGGGGGGTCTCGATGTTCGTCGCATAGTTGGGGCGGATGACGACGACGTGGTCGCCCTTGTCGAGCAGCGACGTGGCGATGATGAACAGCGCCTGGGCGGCCCCGGCCGTGATGAGCACGTCGTCACGGCTCACGCCGCACACCTCGCCGCCGCTCTGCGCCGCGACGAGGTCGCGGAAGGTCTCGTTGCCCGCATGATCGCCGTACATGAGGAGCATGTCGCCGCAGTCGATCCCAAGGTCGGCCAGCGAACGGTCGCGTACCGAGCTCTCGGTGAGATTGCAGCGGATTCGGTCATAGCCGAACTGCTCGGGAGACTCCTCCTCGATCGGCATGCGACGGTACTTCAAGGCAGCGACCTCCTGGCGGCTCACCGGACTGCCCGGCAACCCTACATCCGCCGGGGCGGGTACGCATCACGGCCGCCGGACCGAGCGCGGCGGCCGGCGGCGGAGGCGCGCCTCAGGCGCGCCGGATGCTTCTTCCGTGCTACAGTCGAAGTCCACGTTCAGGAGGGACCCATGGTCGCCAGCCATCGTCGTACCGTCAGCCGCAGCGAGCAGCCCGACCCACACACGCGCGGTCGCGTGCGCGCGCACACGGCCGCGGTGCTCCTCATCGCCCTCGTACTTGTCGCCGCGCTGGTTGCAGCCTGCTCGGCTGAGGCGACGGTGGGCGCGTCGGGCTCCGTCAGCCCCGACTCGAGCAGCGTCGCCGGCGAGACCGCGGCCGATGCCTTCTCCGGCGACGTAGGCGCCAGGGCCGCGACCGGCGCCGACTGGGCGCACACGCTACAAGTGGTCGCCAACCTGCGGGCAGAGCCGCCGGCCAAGCCCGTCGTCGTCCTGCTCGGCGGGTCGGCCGCCCGCGAGTCCACGATCAGCGACAGCAGCTGGCGCGCGCAGATCGAGACGAAGGGTGGTCCGGCGACCGCGGCCTACAACCTGGGCTCCCGCAACCGCACGCTCGCCCAGAACGTCGCCCTCGTGCAGGCCCTTCCCAAGGTGCCGACCATCGTTCTCATCGGCGTCAACCTCGGCTCGTTCACCTCGGCGCAGAAGACGGCGACGATCTCGCTCCCCAAGCCGGCCGCGACGCTCCCGCCCTACAAACAGCACGCCTACAGCCGCAGCCGCATCCTGACGAAGGCGAACAAGAGGATGCTGGCGGCAGCCTGGCTCGCCGACCGCTACCCGGTCTTCAGGCGCAACTTCAGGTCCAGTTCGGGCGTGCTCGAGAAGCTCATCAAGGTGTGCCGCGCGCGCGGCATGAAACCCGTGCTCTTCGAGCTGCCGCGCAACACCGCCGTCATCGGCAGCAAGCTCAACACGCCGACGAAGAAGTACCGCGACAAGTGCAGGGCCCTGGCCAGGAAGTACGGCGTGCCCTACGTGAGCCTCGTGGCCGCGGCCAGGCTGCCCAACTCGAGCTTCTATGACCTGTGGCACCTCGTAGAGCCGGGCCGCAAGGTGTGGCAGAACCTCTTGAGCGCCAAGACGGCCGCCCTGCTCAAACGGTACGGCTACGATGGCGGCGGCTCGTAAGGCGCTCCGCCGCATCGGCTACCACGTGGACGCCTACGATCTCGGCTCCAAACACCGCCCCTACGCGCAGGACCTCGAGCGCGTGAAGCGCCTGCCCAAGGGCGTGCCGCCGCAGTCCGTCTCGCCCTCATCCTCGACATCGCCCCCCGCGTCCGCTTCGGCGGCGCCGGCACGCTGACGCCCGAGCGCTCGTGTCGACGCTCACGCTCATCGGCATTGCGCTCGGACTCGCCATGGACGCGTTCGCCGTGGCCATCGGCGCCGGGCTCCAGCTGTGCCAGATCACCAAGAGGCAGACCTTTCGTCTCGCCTGGCACTTCGGCCTCTTCCAGGCGTTCATGCCCATCCTCGGGTGGCTGGCCGGTCTCACGCTGGTCGACTACATCGCACCGGTCGACCACTGGATCGCGTTCGGCCTGCTGGCCTTCATCGGTGGCAAGATGATCTACGAAGCCTTCAAGCAGGAGGAAGAGGCCGACCGGTGCGACCCGACGAAGGGCTGGACGCTGGTCATGCTCTCCATCGCGACGAGTATCGACGCGCTGGCCGTCGGTCTCTCCCTGGCGATCCTCGGCGTCGACATCTGGTACCCGGCGCTGGTGATCGGCGTGGTCGCCGGGGTCCTCACGATGCTGGGCCTCGAGCTCGGGACCCGCTTCGGCGGCCTGCTGGGTCGTCGCGTGGAGATCGTCGGTGGCGTCATCCTCATCGGGATCGGCCTCAAGATCCTCATCGAGCACCTCACCGCCTGATCGCGCGTCGTTGTCCTTTCCCACCCTCGAGTCGTGCCGTATCGACAGGCTGCTCGGCTCGAAGCTGCGCCTCGTCACGCTGCTGGCCGTGACAGCGGTCGTCTTCGTGCACGCCTACAACCTGAACAGCCGCTTCGGATTGAGCGAGAACGCCGCGCCGGCCAGCGGCGCTCCGGGAGCCGTCGGCTTCATCGAATACCTCATCTCGCAGGCGCTGGCGAGGTGGCCGGCGGCCATGCTCTTCGCCATCTCCGGCTTCCTCTTCTTCCACAACCTGCAGCCACGCTGGGCCGACTACCGCAGGAAGTACGCGGGCCGGTTGCGCACCGTGGTAGTCCCGTTCCTGCTGTGGAGCGCCCTGGGCCTGGCTCTCTACCTCGTCCTCCAGGCGCTGCCCCAATCCTCGGCCTACTTCTCGCGCGACTTCCTGGGTGAGGCCAGCCTGGGGCGGATCGCCGACAAGCTCTTCCTGCATCCCGTCGCCTATCCGCTGTGGTTCCTGCAGACGCTCATCGTCTGCTTCGCGCTCGCGCCGCTGCTGTACTGGCCGGTGCGCGTACTCCGCTGGCTCGCGCCGGCGCCCTTCGCCGTGCTGTGGATCCTCGGCGCCACGGCGACGAACTGCAGCGACTGGAAGGGTCTCACGTTCTTCACCCTTGGAGCCGTCATCGCCCTTGAGCGGCGGCGGGACGTGGACCTCACGCCGCCACGCTGGTTCGGCAGGATCCTGTTCCCACTCTGGGTGGGCGCCTGCGTGCTCTTCACGACCTTCCTCCGCGACGACGACACCTTCTGGGCACACTCCCTGCACAAGGGACTCATGTGCATGGCGATCGCCGCCGTGTGGTTCGGCTACGAGGCCTACCTGCGGCCGCTCGACGGCCGGCGCCTGACGAAGCTGCTGCTGCCCTTCAGCTTCATCATCTTCGTCGCCCAGGAGCCGCTGCTGATGATGCTCAAACGCGTGGGCCTGCGCACGCTGGGGACGAGTCAAGCGGCCGTGCTCATCGTGTACTTCGCCGCGCCGCTGCTCACGCTGGCGATAGTCGTCGCGGGCGGCGCGGTGCTCAGACGCTACACGCCGCGCCCCTACTCCTGGCTGACGGGCGGGCGCTGAGACTCCAGGGCGGGAGCTGCACGGCGGCGCCCTCGCGCGGGCGGGCGCCGCAGGGACGTCCTCTCAGACGTGGCAGCTGAAGCCGGCGTGCTTCTCGAAGTACTTCTGGTGGTACTCCTCGGCGCGCCACCACTCGGGCGCAGCGACGATCTGGGTGACGATCGGCCGCTTGAAGATGCCACTCTCCGTGAGCTGTTCGACGGAGGCCCGGGCCGCTCTGTCCTGCTCGGGGGTGTGGATGAAGACCGCGGAGCGATATTGGTCGCCGACGTCCGGTCCCTGGCGGTTCAGCTGTGTCGGGTCGTGCATACCGAAGAACGCCGCCAGGAGCTCCTCGTAGCTGATCCGCTCCGGGTCGTACTCGAGTCGCACTGCCTCGGCGTGGCTGGTGGTGTGCGAGCAGACCTGCTCGTAGGTGGGGTGCGGCGTGGTGCCGCCGGTGTAGCCGACCTCAGTGCTGGTGACGCCCGGCAGCCCGGCGAAGCGCTGCTCGACGCCCCAGAAGCAGCCGGCGGCGAAGGTGGCGGTGGCCATGGATCCATCCTGTCGTCTGGGTTGGCGCGCACCGCTCCGGCGGCGCGCCGTGCAAGACGACTGTTCCCCGAGGGCGCCGGCGGCACGCCCGGAGGTGGGCGAGCGGAAGAGCAGGGTCGGCGGAACAGGGGCGAGGGCGCCGCCGTGACTACGTGAGCGGCGCCTTCTCGGCGACGCCGACCTTGGTGGGCGGCGCCTGCTTCGGCGCCCACGCCGGTTTCGGCGCCTGCGGCTGCTTCCGCGCCTGCGGCTGCATGCGGCTCAACTCGCGGAGCCGCTTCCGTTGGGCGCGGTTCTTGGCAGCGGTCCACCACGTGCGTGAGTAGTACCAGAGCCAACCGTATTCGCGCATCCTGTCCCAGCTGTACTGGTCGCGATGCCAGGACCAGTGGTTGAACTTCAGCACCGGCCGCCACGCGGCGTAGAACTTCTTGTTGGCGCGGATCGTCTGCTGCAGGAGGTGGAGCGGCGTCATCTGGCGCGGCCGGAAGACGACGTGCTGGGCGTCGTAGAACGACCAATCGCGCTCGATGATGCGGCCCTCGGCCTCAAGCTCGGCGAACTGCTGCGTGCCGGGCAGGGGCGTGAGGATGTTCAGCATCACCGTGTCGATCTTGTTCTTGAGCGCGAACTTCACGGTGTCGTGGACCGAGCGCTCGGTGTCGTGGTCGGCGCCGAGCACGAACATGCCGTGGCTGCGGATGCCGTAGTCGTGAAGGATCTTGATCGCCTGCTCGATGTCGCCGACCGTCTGCGACTTCTCGAAGCTGTCCAGCGTGTCCTGGTTCACGGACTCGAGGCCGAGGGCGACGAAATCGGCCCCCGAGGCCCGCATGAGCTCCAACAGTTCGGGGTCGCGCACGACGTCGGTGCGCACCTGAGCGCCCCAGGGAATCGTGAGGCCCTCGTCGATCATCAGCTGGAGGAGCCTCTTGAGGCGCTTCCTGTTGGCGGCGAAGTTGTCGTCGTAGAAGAAGATCGTCTTGGGCTGCTTCTCTTTGATCTCGGCGACCACGCTCTCGGCGCTGCGGAAGCGGTACTTCTTGCCGAACATGGCGGTCACCGAGCAGAAGGTGCAGTCGAAGGGGCAGCCCCAGCTGGTCATGATCGGCGTGTTGGTGATGCGTTCGTAACCGTCGATCAGCGTGAGATCGGGGAAGGGGAGCAGGTCGAGATCAGGGCAGGCCTCGTGCAGGGGCGCGTCCACCCTCTTGCCGTCCTCGCCGAAGTAGGAGATGCCGATGACGGAGCCGATCTCGCGGTCGCCGGCCAGCGCGGCGGCAAGCTCGACCATGATGACCTCGCCGCCCTCGCCGCGAGCGACGTAATCGGCGTGCTGGAGCGCCTCGTCCACCATGAAGGTCACGTGCGACCCACCGATGGCGACGGGGATGCCTCGCCGGCGCAGCTCGTCGGCGATGCGGTACGACTCGGGGATCGTCGATGTGGTGCTCGAGAGGCCGACGAGGTCGGAGCTGAACACGTCGGCCCAGTCGATCGGCGCCAGCTGCGGGTTGAAGATCCGCACGTCATGGCCGGCTTGAACGAGCGCGGCGCCGATCATGGGCAGGCCAAGCCGGACGAAGTACGACTTCGACCAGAGGTGGCGGCTCGGTGAGATGGGTTCTATCAAGCGGATCTTCATGCTGTGCGCGTCCTCGTGCGGGGTGGGTCCGTCAGGGTCAGTGTGAGTCTTCGACCTTTTCGGGAAAAGAGCAACCTGTTCAGAATACAGGACACTATCGACCCTGTCTTCCTCCCGAGCGTACGGGCGGCGCTCCCAGACGCCCTTCTGCTAGCCTGTGCGCGTGGACTTCGACTTCGACGCCCCCATCGAACGACGGGGCACGGCCAGCTTCAAGTGGGACCTCTACCCCGGCGATCCGCTGCCGCTCTGGGTCGCGGACATGGATTTCGCCTCGCCGCCGCAGGTGGTCGAGGCGCTCATCGCCCGCGCCGCGCACGGCGTCTTCGGCTACCCGCTCCTTCCCGACTCCCTGGTCGACGCGATCGTGGCCCACCTCGAGCAACGCTACGGCTGGCGCATCGACGGTGAGTGGATCGTGTGGCTGCCGAGCGTCGTGCCGGGACTGAACCTCGCGTGCGACGCCTTCGCCGCCCCCGGCGACGCCGTTCTCACCATCACGCCGGTCTACCCGCCGTTTCTGGAGGCGCCCGGCGGTCGCGGCCGGCGACTGGTCACCGTGCCTGCCGAGCTCAGGCAGGGATGCTGGGAACTGCCGCTGGAGGGACTTGAGACAGCGGCCACTCCCGACGCCCGCGTGCTGCTCCTGTGCCACCCGCACAACCCACTCGGTCGCGTCTGGCGCCGCGATGAGATCCAGGCGGTCGCCGGCTTCTGCCGCCGGCACGACCTCGTGCTCGTGAGCGACGAGATCCACTGCGACCTGGTGCTCGACGATCTGGCTCACGTGCCGGCGGCGCTCGCCTGCCCCGGCGATACCGACCGCATCATCACGCTCATGTCGCCGAGCAAGACGTTCAACCTTCCGGGCCTCAACTTCGCCTTCGCGATCGTCGAGGACGCGGAGCTGCGGCGGCGATTCCAGGCGCCCGGCGAGGGGCTCCTGCCCTTCCCCGGCTGTTTCGCGGTCACCGCCGCGGAGGCGGCATACCGCAACGGCGGCGCCTGGCACGCCGGCCTGCTGGACTACCTGCGCGGCAACCGCGACGCACTCGAAGCGTTCGTCGCCGCGGAGTTCCCGCACGTGCGCATGACGCACGTCGAGGCCACCTACCTCGCCTGGCTCGACGTACGCGGCCTTGGGCTCGACGACCCGGCGGCGGCGTGCCGGGCCGCCGGGGTGGCCCTCTCGGCCGGGGCCGCCTTCGGCGACCCGGCCTACCTCCGCCTCAACTTCGGCTGCCGTCGCGAGACGCTCATCGAGGCGCTCGACCGCCTCTGTACCGTCTTCGCCTGATGCCCGGCGGGGCCGCGGTGCCCGGCGGGCGGGAGCCATCCCACCGGCCCGTCTGCTACACTCGCGCTCCATGAGCAGCCCCCATCGCACGTCCCATCCGACCCAGCGCCGGCGCGTCCGTCGGGCGTCCAGATCGCGCGTGTATCGGCGCCGGCGCCTTTTCGCTCTGATCGCCCTGATCGCGATCGTCGCTGTGCTGGGTAGCGTGATCTGGGCGGCCCTCGGCGGCGGTGACGCAGGCGGCGCTGGCGACGGCACGACGAGTTCCGCCGGCGCTTCGAGCTCTACCGGCTCCGACGGCGACAAGGTCACCGCCGAGGCCAAGATCACGCCGTCGCCGAGCCCCACCGCCTGGACGGGCCCGCCATCCTCCTCGCTCAAGCTCAAGCTGCGCAAGACCATCGTGAGCTCGGACATCGCGCCCAAGTCGGTGGTGAGCACCGGCACCGGCTACGTCTTCGCCCAGAACATGATGTACAAGCACTCGATGACGGTGTACGACGCCAGGACGCTCAAGCTGATCGAGACGATCCCCGACGAGATCGACGCCGGCAAGTTCCGCATCAAGGGGCACGGCGAGACGATCCAGGGGTCGCCCGTCGAGGCCGCCGCCATGCCCGACGGGCGCTTCATGTACGTCTCCCAGTACTCCATGTTCGGAGATGGCTACACCGAGGGCCAGGACGTCTGCGCGCCGGGCGACGGCACCGACGAGAGCTACGTCTACCGCGTCCCGCTCGACACGCTCGCGGTCGACAAGGTCATCCCGGTCGGCGCCGTCCCCAAGTACCTGGCCGTCACGCCGGACCAGAAGTACCTGCTGGTGAGCAACTGGTGCTCGTACAGCCTGAGCGTCGTCGACATCCACAGGAGCAAGCAGATCGAGAGCGTCGACCTCGGCCCGTACCCGCGCGGCATCGCCGTCTCGCCCGACTCGAAGACGGCATACGTCGCGGTGATGGGCAGCAACGACATCGCGGAGGTCGACCTCCAGGACTTCTCGGTGTCGTGGATCCGCGGCGTCGGCCGTGGGCCGCGACACCTGTGCATGGCTCCCAACGGCAAGTACCTGTACGCGACGGTGAACGGTGAGGGCACCGTCGCCAAGATCGACCCGAAGACGCGGAAGGTCGTCGACAAAGTCGCCACCGGAGCCCAGCCGCGCAGCATGGCCATCGCCCCCGACGGCAGATCGCTGTTCGTCGTCAACTACGACTCGAGCACGATGAGCATGGTCCGCACCAGCGATATGAAGGTGGTCGACACGGTGAACACCAACGCCCTGCCGATCGGGATCACCTACGACGCGCCGACGAAGAGCGTGTGGCTCTGCTGCTACACCGGCAGCATCATGGTCTTCAAGCAGGTCTGAGTTCGCGCACGCCATCCGCCTCGCCCACCAGCACGACGTCCGCCCGGCGGCGCGCGAAGACCCCGCACGCCACGACGCCGGGGATGGCTTCGAGCTCGGCCTCGAGCCGCCCCGGATCGCTCAGATCGAGGCCGGCGATGTCGAGGACGAGGGCGCCGTCGTCTGTGAGGTAGTCGGGTCGGGTGGCGGGGTCGCCGCCGAGCACGCGCACGCGCTCGGCCACGAACGCCGCCGCCATCGGCAGCACAGCAAGAGGCACCGGAACGGCGGAGCTGCCGCGCGCGCCGGACGGGTCACGCGGCCCGCCGCCCAGGCGCTCTACCAGTTTGGTCTCGTCGACGATGCAGACGAAGAGCGCGGCGGCGCTCGCCACCACCTTCTCCCGAGCGAGCGCCCCTCCGGCGCCCTTGATCAGCCGCAGCCGCGGATCGACCTCGTCGGCGCCGTCGACGTAGAGCGGCAGCGACGGGGTCCCGTCCAACCCGACGACGGGGATGCCGGCCGCGCGCAGCGCGCCCGCCGACGCCTCCGAGCTCGCCACGGCGGCGGCGACCAGGCTCGGCTGCGCCGCCAGCGCAGCGATGAAGAAGTCGGCCGTGCTGCCGGTGCCCACGCCGATGATCGTGCCCGGCGTGACGTACTCCAGGGCCGCCTCGGCGGCGATGCGCTTGTGCTCGTCGCGGGTCATAGACTAGACATGCCCGGGGACGCTCCCGCCGTCACGCGGCCGGAGCCTGCGCCGCGGGACGAGCATTCCTTCAGCGACCGCGAGGAGGGGCGATGGAACACGTCAACGTGTATACCGTACGGACCGCGGCGGATGCCGGAGATCCGCCGGGCTACGTGGCGCCGCGCGCCAAACTCGGGCCCATGATCGACGCCGCCATGATCGGCGGCAGCGTGTACGACCTCGAGCCGGGCGAGAGCGTCTGCCCGTATCACTGCGAGCACGGCAACGAGGAATGGCTGCTGGTCATCGAGGGACGGCCGACGCTGCGCCGGGCCGCCGGCGACGGTGAGCTGGAGGAGGTCCTCGACCCGGGCGAGGTGGTCTGCTTCCCGCCCGGACCCGCTGGAGCCCACAAGGTGAGCAACGGCAGCGAGGCGCCCGCCCGCGTCCTGCTGCTCTCGACGATGGTCGACCCGGACATCACCTACTACCCCGACAGCGAGAAGTACGGCGTGTGGCCCGGCGGAGACGAGGACGGGTTCCTCGTGCGTCGCGAGAGCGCGGTCGACTACTACGACGGCGAGCTATGACGGCTGAGGCACGCTGATGACCATGCACGAGCCGTCCCACGAAGATGCGGCCGCCGCGCGAGAGATGCTGGAGTGGGCGATGGCGCGGCTCGCCGAGCGGCGCTCGGTACTGCCGCCGGCCCCGCAGGGCGGGCCGCTGCCCGCCCTCACGCCCGCCGGGATCGGGACGGAGGCCGCGCTGCGCACGCTGCGTGAAGCCGTGTTCCCGACGGCGATCCCGCCAGACCACCCCCGCTTCTTCGCCTTCGTCCCGGGCACGTCCACCGTGGCCGCCGCGATCGCCGATATGGCGCTTCCGGCTGCCATGGTCTTCGGCGGCAGCCGCCTCGAGGCAGGAGCCGCGGCGGACGCCGAAGACGCCGTCGTGCGCTGGCTCGCCGACCGGGCCGGCTTTCCGCCGTCGGCGGGCGGCACCTTCGTCAGCGGCGGCTCCATCGCCAACCTCAGCGCGCTCGTGGCGGCCCGCGGCGAGTGCTTCGCCGCGCCGCGCCGCCAGGCCATCGTCGCCGGCGCCTCGGCGCACGCGTCGATGGCGGCGGCAGCGCGCATCATGGGCTGCGACCTCCTCACGGCGCCCGCCGCCGACGAGCACGGGCGCCTCACCGGCGGCGTCCTGGAGGCGGTGCTCTCCGGCCACGACCCGGACGACGTCGTCGCCGTGGTGGCCACCGCCGGGGCGACGAACACGGGCGCCTTCGACGACCTCTCCGGCGTGGCCGACGTCTGCGGGGCGCGCGGCCTCTGGCTCCACGTCGACGGCGCCTACGGCGGCGCGGCTCTGCTCTCGCCGCAAACGCGGCCGCTGCTCGACGGGATCGAGCGCGCCGACTCGTTCATCGTCAATCCCCACAAGATGCTGTTCGCACCCTTCGACTGCGCCGCCGTCCTCTACCGTGACGTGGCGGCGGCGCGGCGCGCCCTCACCCAGGAGGCGGACTACCTCGATCCCATCATCGACCGCGACCGCGGCAACCCGTCCGACCTGGCCATCCACCTGACACGCAGGGCCCGCGGCCTGCCGCTCTGGGCGTCGGTCCTTGCCTACGGCACCGACGCCTACGCAACGGCCGTCGACCACTGCGTGGAGATGGCCGGATACGCTGCGGAACGCATCACGGCTGCGGCGGCGCTCGAGCTCGTGATCGAGCCGGCGTTCACCGTGCTGCTGGTGCGCCGGCTGGGCTGGTCTGCCGAGGACTACGCGGCGTGGTGCGCCGACGCGCTCAGCCGCGGCCTCGCCATGCTCATGCCGACCAGGCACCACGGCGAGACCGTGCTGCGCTTCTGCTTCGTCAATCCGCTGACGACGCGGGAGGACATCGACCTGGTGCTCGCGGATCTCGCCTGAGCCCGTCTCAGAAGGGCCCGCACCGCCCCGATCCGTCGCCAGTCAGCGGTGCAGCCGCTCGCCGTACCCCATGATCGCCTTGACCTCGAGGAAGTCCTCGACGCCGAACCTGCCCCACTCGCGGCCGTTGCCCGACTTCTTGTAGCCGCCGAAGGGCGCGCGCCCGTCCGTCGGCGCGCCGTTCAGGTGCACCATGCCGGTGCGCAGCCCGCCGGCCACTCGCCGCGCCCGCTCGACGTCGGCCGATTGAACATAGCCTGAGAGGCCGAACGCGGTGGCGTTGGCCAGCTCGACTGCGTGCTCCTCGTCCCGGAACGGGAGCATGCACAGTACTGGCCCGAAGATCTCCTCGCGGAAGATCCGCATGTCCGGCGTCACGTCGGCGAAGATCGTCGGCTGCACGAAGAAGCCCCGCTCGAGGCCGGCGGGGCGGTCCAGGCCGCCGGCGACCAGCCGGGCGCCCTCCGCCAGCCCGGCCTCGATGTAGCTCCGCACCGTCTCGTACCGCCTGCGGCCCGCCACCGGACCCATGAAGGTGGCGGGGTCGCGCGGGTCGCCGACGGCGACGGCGGCGGCGGTGCGCGCCGCGACGGCCACCGCCCGCTCATACACGGTTTCGGCGACGAGCATCCGCGTGGGAGCGTTGCAGGTCTGGCCGGAGTTGTGCATGCACCCCAGCACGCCCTGGGCGACCACCCTGTCCACGTCGACGTCCTCGAACACGATGTTGGCCGACTTGCCGCCAAGCTCCTGGGACACCCGCTTGATCCCGGGGGCGGCCGCGCGGGCCACGGAGCCGCCCACTTCCGTCGAGCCCGTGATGGACACCATGTCGACCAGCGGGTGCCCCGCCAGCGCGTCACCGAGAGAGGCGCCGGCGCCGTTGATCATGTTGAACACGCCGGCGGGCACGCCGGCCTCGTCCACAGCCTCGGCGAAGAGGAGCGCCGAGAGCGGAGCGAGTTGGCTCGGCTTGAGGACCATGGTGCAACCGGCGGCGAGCGCCGGAGCCACCTTGGCCGTCACCTGGTTCATGGGCCAGTTCCACGGCGCGAGCAGCGCACAGACGCCGACGGGCTCGCGGACGATCCGAGTCGAGCCCCAGTCCTGTTCGAGCGGGTAGTCGGCGAGCACTTCGATGGCCCTCTGCAGATGCCCCACACCGGCCATCACCTGGCCGCCCTGGGCGAGGCCACGCGGGATGCCGACCTCGGTCGTCATCGCGGCCGCGATCTCCGGCATGCGGCGGCGATACGCCTCCAGCACGCGCGCCAGGAGCTCGAGGCGCTCCTCACGGCTCGCCCGCCCGTAGCTCGCGAACGCGGCGTGAGCGGCGCGGACGGCCGCGTCGACGTCGGCGTCCGACGCTGCTGCCACTTGCGCCACCTCCACCTCGGTGGAGGGGTCGATGACGGTGATGGTCTCACCCGGACCGACCGGGTCGACCCAGCGCCCGCCGATGTAGAACTGCGACTGCCTTTTCACGTGACTCTCCCGGCTCGCTTGCCGAACGCATGGTAGAACGCGACACCGTGAATCGTCGAGGTCCTGTACGCTGTGCCGATGACGCGTCCGAGCCCAGGGATGACTGAGCGGTGCTGACCGCCCTCCTCTCTCTCGCGGCCAGCTTCTCGTGGGGGACGTCGAACTACCTCGCCGGCGTCGAGAGCCGCAGCCGTTCCGTGTGGCGCGTCACCGCGCTGAGCCAGATCGCGGCGGCCGTGGTGGCCGGCGTCCCGTTGCTCTTCGCCCCGCAGCCGCCGCCGGGCTCCTGGGACACAGCGGTGCTCGTGCTCGCGGGCGTCACCACGGCGGTCGGTCTGGTCGCCTTCTACCGGGCGCTCGCCATCGGTCCCATGAGCATCGTGTCGCCGATCATCGCCGGCGAGGTGCTGATACCCCTGGCGGCCGGGCTGATCAGGGGCGAGCGGCCCGGCCCGCAGGCCTACCTCGGCATGGCGCTGGCCGTGGGCGGGATGGTGGTCCTCATCTGGAGGCGGCGTGGCGCGCGCGATCGCGTCCACCTCTCCGCCGTCCTCCTCGCCGTCCTCGCCGCGGCGTGCTGGGGCTTCCTGTTGATGGCCTTCGGCGTGAGCGGTCACGGGAGTCCATACTGGGCCGTCTTCGACACCCGGGTCGTATCGGCGGCAGTCCTCGCGATCTATGTCGTCGCCACGGGCCGGGGTCTGAGTCTCCGGGCCCAGAACATCCCTGCGCTCGTGGCGATCGGGCTCCTGCTCACCGTCGCCAACATACTGTTCACTGTGGCCACGGGGTTCGGCGCTCTGAGCGTCGTCGCGATCCTGGGATCGCTCTCACCGGTGGTGGTCACTGCCTACGCGCAGGTGCTGTTGCGCGAACGGCTCACGACGCGGCAGTGGGCAGGCTTCGCGGCCGTCTTCGCCGGGGTGGTGCTGCTCTCCCTCTAGTGCGACGGCGCCTCAGGCCTCGGCTGCCCCGCGCTTCTCGGCCTTCTTGCGCTGCTCGGTGCTGAGGATGTGCTTGCGCACGCGCACCGTCTTGGGCGTGACCTCGACGAGCTCGTCGTGGGCGATCCACTCGAGCGCGCTCTCCAGCGTGATCGGACGAGGCACCTTGAGGCCGGCGTCGATCTCCTTGGTGGACGACCGGTAGTTGCCCAGCTGCTTGCGCTTGGTGGGGTTGCAGAGCATGTCGTCGCTGCGCGAGTTCTCGCCGACGATCATGCCCTCGTAGACCGGGGTCATGTTCCCGACGAACAGAGTGGCCCGCTGCTGCAGGTTCTCGAGCGAGTAGCTCGCGGCTTCGCCTGCGGTCTGGCTGACCAGCGAGCCGCGCTCGCGGCCGGGGAGCTCGCCCTTCCACGGGCCGTAGCCCGTGAAGCGCGAGCTCATCACGCCGAGGCCGCGCGTCTCGGTGAGAAAGTCGTTGCGATAGCCGATCAGGCCGCGCGTGGAGATCGTGAACTCGAGGCGCACAAGGCCGGTCCCGGTCGACTCGACGCCCACCAGCTCGCCCTTGCGCAGGCTGAGTTCCTGGATGATCGCGCCCTGGTACTCCTCGGGCACGTCGATGATCAGCTGCTCCATCGGCTCGAGGAGCTTGCCGCGACTGTCGCGGTGGGTGATGACCTCGGGCCGCGAAACGCAGAGCTCGAGACCCTCGCGGCGCATCTCCTCGATCAGGATGGCGAGGTGCAGCTCGCCGCGACCGGAGACCTTGACGCCGTCCGGCCGTCCGAGGTCCTCGACGCGGAGCGCGACGTTGACGCGCAGCTCGCGCTCCAGCCGATCCTTGATCTGGCGCAGGGTGGCGGCACGTCCGTCCTGGCCGGCAAACGGGCCGTTGTTGACGAGGAAGAACATGCTGACCGTCGGCTCCTCGATCTCGAGCGGCGGCAGGGCTGCGCCGGCCGCATCGAGCTCGGGCGAGGCGAGCGTGTCGCCGAGTGTGATGTCGGCGGGACCAGCGAGCCAGACGATGTCGCCGGCGGCGACCTCGTCGACCTCGCGGTTCTCGAGGCCGCGCGTGACCCAGAGGTGCGTCACGCGCGCGGCCTCCGCGCCCATCAGCTCCCAGCCGGCGTCCGGATCGCCGATCTCGAGGTGCCGCGTGTTGATGCGCTGCAGCTCGTCGCCGACCTTGAGGCCGCCGGCGAGCACGCGCCCGCAGCCGATACGGCCGATGTAGTCGCTCCACGCGAGCGTGCTCACCTGCATGAGGAAGGGCGCGTCCTGATCGACCCGCGGCGGCGGCACCTCGGCGACGATGGTCTCGAAGAGGTCGTTCATACCGGCGTCTGCGAGCTCCCTGAGGAGCGCGGGGGAGAGCCCGCCGCCGTCCGCGAGATGCTCCTCGCGCTCGTGCTCCTCCTTCTTGTACTCCTCGATGTCATTGACGATCCAGCCCTCGAGGCCGGAGCCGTACAGCACTGGGAAATCGAGCTGCTCGTTGCTGGCCCCGAGCTCGACGAAGAGGTCGAAGGTCTTGTCGAGGGCACCGGAGGGGTCGGCGTTGGGCCGGTCGGCTTTGTTGACGATGACGATCGGCCGCAGCCCGAACCCGAGCGCCCGCATGAGCACGTAGCGTGTCTGCGGCATCGGGCCCTCGTTGGCGTCCACCAGGAGCAGCACCGAGTCCACCATGCTGAGCACCCGCTCGACCTCGCCACTGAAGTCGGCGTGGCCGGGAGTGTCGATGATGTTGATCAGGTACTGCTTCCACTCCACGGTGCAGTGCTTGGAGCGGATGGTGATGCCGCGCTCGCGCTCGAGGTCGTTGCTGTCCATCACGCGCTCGTCGACGTGTGCGTTCTCACGGAAGACGTGGGCGGCCCGGAAGATGCTGTCGATCAGGGTCGTCTTGCCGTGATCGATGTGAGCGATGATGGCGAGGTTGCGGATCGCGGAGGCGGCGTGCACGGTGGGTTCTCTCTGTCGGAGTGATCGGCTACGGATCGCGGCGGCGCGGCGGCGGTCGCCTGACGTCCGAACGCCCGGCTGGGCTGCGCCGGCCGGGCGGTCTACCTAGTGTACACGCGCGGGGCTGCCGCGTCGCCCGCGCTCCCCGGACTCGCGGCGAGCCGCCACCCGAGGCCTCTCGCGAAGCGTCGCGAGTGACCTGGACGCAGAAGACGATGGCGACGGCCGTCGCTCCCGCGGCGGGCGCGGCAGTCCACATGAGGCGGAACGCTGCGCGGCGTCCGCGGCGCACGCAGCAAGGGCCTGCGCCTCGGCGCCGGCCCTTGCGTGAGTCCATCTTGGTCTTCAGATCCCGGCGGCGTCCCTGACTGGTGATCGTCCACCCGATTCTGTGCCGGGGTTGTTCCCGGCCGTCGGGAGAGCTACACCTCCGCGGTGGCGCGCAGACTCTCCACCTCGATGAAGATGCGGCTCACCTCGGGATACGCGTCGGTGATGCGTTCCTCGATGCGGTGGACGGCAGTGTGGATGTCCTCCGCCGGCAGGCCGGACGTGAACTGGACCTCGATGTTGAGAAGCACGTCGTCCGGGCCGAGGTGCATGGTGAGCACGACGCCAAGGCCGGTCACCGACGGGTCGGCCAGGGCGATCTCCCGAACCGCCGCGACCAGCTCCGGGTCCGCGGCCTCGCCCACCAGCAGGCTGCGGCTCTCGTACGCGAGCCAGAGCGCGGCGACGACGAGGATGGCGCCGATGGCGATGGAGGCGGCGCCGTCCAGGACCGGCTCGTTCAGCTGGTGACTCAGGAACACACCGAAGAACGCGACCACGAGGCCCAGCAGGGCGGCAGTGTCTTCAAAGAGCACCGTGAACAGGCTGGGGTCCTTGCCGTGGTGGATCGCCGCCAGCGTCCGCCGCGACCCGCGGGACTTGCGAAAGACACGCCAGGCGACGCTGAACGAAAGGCTCTCGAAGACCATCGCCACCGCCAGGACGATGTAGTTGATGGTCGGGTCCTCGAGCGGGGCCGGGTGCTGGATGTGAGTGATGCCCTCGTAGATCGACATGCCGCCGCCGACGCCGAAGATGCTCACGGCGACGATGAGGCTCCAGAAGTAGACCTCCATGCCGTGGCCGAAGGGGTGGTGCTCGTCGGCGGGTCTTGCGCCCCGATTGAGGCCGTAGTAGAGGAGCCCGCCGTTGCCCGTGTCCACGACCGAGTGGATGCCCTCGCTGATCATCGCCGAGCTGCCGGTCATCGCCCCGGCGATGAACTTGATGACCGCGATCGCGCAGTTCCCGACGATCGCGGCCACGACGGCCTTCTTGGATTCGGCTGCCATACGCCCAGTCTACTTCACCTGCTCGTGCCTGCCGGGTCTTCACCCGACTGACCTTTGGGCCGGAATGGGTAAGACTTATAATGTGGCTACTTGAAGGGAGTGCCCACGATGACTGCCCACAGCGAGTACGAGTGTGGCGAGTGCCGCCACCGCTTCCGCGCACCCGAGGACGCGCCGCACGACACGCGGTCGCTCATGTGCCCCGCGTGCGGAAGCATCGACCTGAACCGCACGGACGTCGTACGACCGCGGCCCGTCGTGCTGCGCGCCCCCGCGGGCGCGCCTGCCGGCGACTGGCGGTCGCCGCACCAGACCAAGGTCTCCTGACAGGACTCGATAGGGGGCCTCGTGCGCTCGCCCGGCGCGGGCGTGCGTGAGCGCTGTCGCTGCACGACGTCTGGTACGCTAGCCTCATGCTGAGGGCCGTCACCTTCGACTTCTGGAGCACCCTGTTCGTGGATGCGCACGGGCGCGAACGGGAGCAGCTGCGCGCCGGCATCCTGAGGGATGCGTTGCGCGCCGCCGGCCTCGAGACCACCGATCACATGGTCGGTGAGTCGCTGCGCGCCAGCTGGGACCACTTCGAAGCTGTCTGGCTGCGCGAGCACCGTACGCCCCCGTGCGCGGAGCTCGTCGAAGCGATCCTCGCCTCCCTGGCGGCGACACTCCCGCAGCCGATTTTCGACGAGCTCGTTGGCCGCTTCGAGCGCCTCGTCCTCGAGCTGCCGCCGGAGCCCATGCCGGGCGCCGTCTACACCATGCCGCAGCTGGCCGAGCGCTACCGGCTCGCGATCATCTGCGACACCGGCTACTCGCCGGGAGCCGTGCTCAGGGAACTCCTCGAGAACCACGGCTTGCTCGCGCACTTCGAGTACACGTACTTCTCCGACGAGCACGGCATGTGCAAGCCGGACACGCGTGTCTTCGTGCACACGCTCGAGGAGCTCGGGGCGCGGCCGACCGAGGCGGCCCATGTCGGCGACATCCAGCGCACCGACGTCGCCGGAGCGCAGGCGGCCGGCATGGCGGCCGTGCATTTCGTCGGCGCCAACAGTGCCGACGCCGGTCGCTCGACCGCGGACGTCATGGTCCGTCACTTCGACGAATTGCCGCAGGCGCTCGGCGGCCTCACCTGTGCCGGCTGCTGACGGGACAAGCGCCCGCAGCCGCCAGCGCCGGCTGTTCCTGGTCGCGGCGATCGCCGCCGCGCTCGTCTTCCTCGTGGTCGCGGCGCTCGTGCGCGGCGGCGACGGCAGCGTCGACGACAGGATCCTCGTCTGGGTCGCGGAGCACCGCCGGCAGCCGCTCACCGCCATCGCCATCGCCGTCAGCTGGCTGGGCACCTGGTGGGTCTTCGGCATCGCCGCGACCGTCCTCATCGTTCTCCTTTGGCGGACGGGGAGGATGGTCCAGGCGGTCTATCTCGCCGCCACCGTCGGCGCGGCGATCGTGCTCAACCCGATCCTCAAGCTCGTGTTCGAGCGAGAGCGACCGGACGTTGATCCGGTCGTCGAGCTGTCGCACTACGCCTTCCCCAGCGGACACACGACGACGGCCACCGCGATCGCCACTGCCCTCGCGATCATCGCCTGGCCGACGCGCTGGCGCTGGCCGGTCATCGCGGCCGCCGTCCTGTTCTCGCTGACCATGGCGTGGTCACGGGTCTACCTCGGGGTGCACTGGCCCTCGGACGTCGTCGCCGGACTCGCCCTCGGGCTGTCCATCGCCCTCTTCGTCCGCCTGCTGGTGCCGTGGCCGACGCCCGACGAGTCGGCCGCGGTGCAGGGAGACGGCCAGGTGGCCGCGCCGGCCGCTGGCGGGCGCGGCGCCGGAGTCCCTGTCCCGGGCTCCACCGGTCAGGCGATCGACGTGGTCTTCCTCGACTGGGGCAACACGCTGATGGTCGACAGCGGCATGCGCGAGGGACCGATGAAGGACTGGGAGGAGGTCGAGGTAGAACCAGGCGCGCACGAGGCGCTCACCCGCCTGCGCGCTCGCTACCGCCTGGTCGTGGCCACCAACGCCGACGCCTCCCCGTGGAGCCACGTGCGCCTGGCCCTGGCTCGCGTCGGCCTCGACGAGCTTGTCGACGACGTCATCTCGTCGGCGGATGTGGGCGATCACAAGCCCAACTACGCCTTCTTCCGCGCGGCCCTGCTCCACGAAGGCGACGCCGGTGTGCCACTCGACCCGCGCCGGGCGATCATGGTCGGGGACGGGACCACCAACGATATCGCCGGGGCGCAGCGCGCCGGGATGCACACGGTCTGGTACAACCCGACCAAGCGCCGGTTCCCGGAGGGAGCGCAGCCCCCGGACGCGGTGATCCGCAAGCTCACCGACCTGCCGGCAGCTGTCGACCGCCTCGCCGGCGTGACGGCGGAGAAGCGCTCGCGCCGGCAGCGCCAGGCTGACGCGGCCGAGGCCGCCGCAGTGGCCGCCGATGCGGCGGCGGCGGCGGCTGCCCTGCGGGCTGCGACGACCGCCGAGGACGCGGCGGCCTCCGCCGCCGCGGCCCTCCCGAGCCAACCGGCGGTCTCGCCCGGGCCGGCAGCGGCAGCGGCGGCGTCCGCCGAGCCGGCAGACGATGTCACGCCCTTGCCACCAGGGGCCGATGCCCCGTTTGACTCGCCGGCGCCCGACGTCGCGCCCGATCCGCCGGCCTGACCCGCCACCGGGAGGTAGCCATGGAGCTCTCACACCCCGATCAGTGGAGACGCCGCGCCGTCCAGCTGGGCGCCGACGCGGCGACCGTGGTCGAGACGGATCGCGTCGTCGCGGCTGAGTGGGTCCGGATGAAGTGCCTTTTCGGCTGCGACGAGCCAGGCGTGCACAAGACGTGCCCGCCCAACCTGCAGCCGGTCGCCGTCACGCAACGGCTGCTCTCCGAGTACCGGCTCGCAATCCTCCTCGAGGTGGGTCCTATCGTCGGCACGGAGGCCAGCGACCCAGAATCGCGCCGCCTCAACGACGCCGCCCTGGCCCTCGAGCGCGACCTCTTCCTCGCCGGTCACCACAAGGCATGGATGATGGGCGCCGGCCCTTGCGACCTCTGCGACGCCTGCGGCAAGGGCAAGGAGTGCCCTTCGCCCGAGAAGGCCAGACCGTCGATGGAGGGCTGCGGCATCGACGTCTTCGCGACCGTGCGCAACGCCGGGCGCACCATCGACGTCGTGCGCGACGAGGGCGACGAGTACCGGTACTTCGCTCTCGTCCTCGTCGACTGAACGCCTAGGCGGCCCGCCCCGTCCACGGGACGGTCGGGAGCTCGGCGGCGCGCCGGCAGAGTTCCAGCCCGCCGCCCTGCTCGAGCCAACCGGAGAAGGTGCGCAGCGGCGGGTAGAGGCCGCGCAGCCACTCGATGTCGCGAACGGGAGTCGTGGCCTCCTGGTACACGAACACACCCTCGACCTGGACCTCCTCGTAGCGCACCGGCTCACCCAGCTCGTCGGTGAGCCGGGCGGCAACCTCGAGCGGCGTCACGGTGTCGCCGGCCACCTCGATCGTGCGGCCGGCAAACTCACCGGGACGAGCCAGAGCCAGCGCCGCCAGGGCGCCGACGTCGTCGAGGGCGACGAGCGGCAGATGGCTCCTGGCCGCGAACGGCGTCTCCAGGGTGAGCTCGCCCCCGAGCCGAGTGAGCCAGTACCACGGGATCTCCTCCATGAACGAGGCCGGGCGCAGGACCGTCGTCACAACGTCCAGCTTGCGCAGGTGTCGCTCGAGCTCGGAGCTCACGTCGCAGGACAGCCGGTGATGATCGGGGCCGGTGGCGGCGGCGAAGACGATATGACCGACGCCGGCGCGCACCGCTGCCGCGGCGATGATCTTTCCGTGGCGCAACCGCTCGGCTGGACCGGTGTCCGGATGTTCGAGGACGAGGAAGAGCGCGCCGGCGCCGCGCAGGGCGCGCTCCAGCGACGCCGGGTCGTCGAAGCGCGCGAGGCGCGTCGCGGGCTCGGCCCAGAGCGGGTCGCGCAGACGGCGGGCGTCCCGCTCGTCGAAGAGCGCATGCGCCTCGAGGCCGCGCGCCTGGAGATGACGCAGCGCCGCGCCGCCCTGGTGGCCGGCGGCGCCGACGACGTAGACGGCGCCGGCATCGGTGGTCATGACACTCACCCCGTTTCCGTGCTCGGGATAGATGGGTTCGATACCTGGGTTCTTCCCACGAGCGGGCGTACTCAGGAGCGTTGTCGAGGGCGGGCTCCGCGGCGGCATCCGTGGGCTCACACATTGACGACGCCACGCTCTCCGCGCGATTGTTCTTGTTTCAGTCCCGACAACGCCACGGGAGGCCACCATGAAGCCAGAGTGGGAACGCTCGACGCGGGTCTGCCCATCGATCGACCTGCAGACCGATCTCCTGCAAGCTCTCCGCGAACTCGTCGAGGCCAGGGAGCTAGGTCCCGTGGAGGCGCAGGCGCTCGTGTGCTTCGAGACGGCCTCCCGGCGCACGAAGAAGGCCGGCCTCCTGATGCGAATGGGAGGCGCCGGTCACAAGACCATGATGCAGGCCGTCGTCGTCACCCCGACGCGGATCGTATGGGCGCAGCGCGCCGACGGCGGCGTCCCCAGCGCCCATACGCAGCTGCTCTCCCGCCTCGACGTGGCCGACTACGAGAAGGGACCTGGCGCTCAGGTGATTCCGGACCGCGGCCTCGAGGTCCACGGTATAGAGGCCATGGGAGGCACGGTCGGTACACTCTTCTTCGGGCTGGGCGAAGGACCGGACGCCGACCACGCCCGGCACGTGTTCAAGGAAGCCGTCCGTGCGTCGCACGGCGAGGGACCGGCTCCGGGTGCGCGCGCGCCGGCCGCCGGCTAGAGCAGCGCGGCAGCCTGCTCGAGCCGCGCGACGGCGTTGTCGCGGCCGAGCACCCAGAGGCTTTCGAAGAGGCCGGGGGTGACGCTCTGGCCGCTCATGCCGAGGCGGAGCGCGGCGAACACGGCCTTGGGTTTGAGCTCGAGCGCCGCCGGCAGCTCGCGCACCAGCGTCTCGATGGCCGGCACGTCCCACGGCTCGAGGGCGCGCAGGAGGCCGGCGGCGGCCGCGAGGGTCTCGGCCGCGCCCGCCACGCCCTGGAGCCGCTCGAACGCCTCCGGCGCGAACGCCAGCGGCCGGAAGAACCAGCCCGCCATGGGGATGAAATCGGCGAGCACGTCGATCTTCTCGTGCACGAGCGGCGCGACCTCTCGGGTGAGCGCCTCCTGCTCCTCGTCGGGGACGACGGGCGGGACGTACTCAGCCTCGGCGCCCTCGAGAACGGCGGCGAGCGCCTCAGGCCCCTGGGCGGCCAGCTCGCCGACGCCGTCCGGGTCGCCGTAGAACCCAACGCGCGTCAGGTACTCGACGAGGCGTCCGCCGAGCCACTCGTCGGTCATGGCGCGCACGTAGCGGCCGTTCATCCAGCGAAGCTTCTCGGGGTCGAAGATGCTTGGGCTGGTGCCCAGCTTGGTGACGTCGAAGTTCGCCACCAGGTCTTCCAGCGACCAGGTGATCATGCTCTCGTCGAACTCGGCGCTGAGAAAGCACAGGTAGTTGCGTACCACCTCGACGAGATAGCCCTCGGCGGTCAGCTGTTCCAGCTTGGTCGCGCCGTGGCGCTTGCTGAGCTTCTTCTTGTCGGTACCGAAGAGCAGCGGCATGTGCAGGAACTCGGGCACCGGCACGCCCAGAGCCTCGTAGATCACGACCTGCTTGGGTGTGTTGCTGATGTGGTCGTCGCCACGGATCACGTGCGTGATCTCCATCGTCACGTCGTCGACGACGACGGCGAGGTTGTAGGTAGCGGTGCCGTCAGAGCGCTGCACGATGAAGTCACCGATGGTGTCGTTCTCGAAGCCGACGTCGCCGCGCAGGAGGTCGTGGAAGACGGTGCGGCCGGCGGGCACGACGACGCGCAGCGTGTACGGTTCTCCGGCTGCCCGGCGGCGCTCGACCTCCTCCGCCTCCAGCCCTCGGCATTTGCCCGCATACACCCAGGCGCGACCCTCCTGCTGCGCTGTGGTGCGCTCTACCTCGAGCTCGTCCGGCGTGCAGAAGCACGGGTACAGGTGGCCGGTCCCGAGCAGCCGCTCGACGTACTCGTGGTAGATCCCGTCGCGCTCGGTCTGCCGGTATGGCCCGTGAGGGCCAGGCACGCCGGGGCCCTCATCCCAGTGCAGGCCCATCTCCTTCATCGAATCGATGATCTGCACGATCGCCTCGTCCGTACTCCGGCTGACGTCGGTATCCTCGATCCGGAGGATCAACGTCCCCTCATGTCGACGGGCGAAGATGTAGTTGTAGAGTCCGGTGCGCGCGCTGCCCAGATGCAGATAGCCGGTGGGCGAAGGTGCGAAACGGACGCAGGGATGCGCGGTCTCGGTCATAGGTCGCCCATGATATCGCATGCCGGTCTGGCATAACGGCACGACTGGACTACACTTGCCGGATGACTACGTTCTCTGACCAAGCACGCGTCACCGCCTCGCGACCGGCCGACCACGTCGTGACCATCCATATCCGCCCCGGCGACGTGGTCGGTGTCGGGCACCGTAACCAGCAGTACCCGGACTTCCTGTGGTGCGCCTCAGAAGATGGCCACCAGGGGTGGGTGGCGGAGTCCTACTTGCAGATGACCGGCGAGAAGGAAGCCGTCGCGCAGCGCGAGTACGACGCGGCGCAGCTGACCGTCGTCGAGGACGAGTTCGTCGATGTGGTCGAGCAGCAGGGCTTCTGGATCCTCTGCCGCAACGCCACCGGGACCCAGGGCTGGGTGCCCTCAAGCATCCTCGAAGACGCCGGCGCCGCCGGATCGTGACCAACGGAGACCACATGATTACACTCGACCGGCACGTCCGCGTCGTCACCTCGTGCGCTCGCGAACACATCCAGGACATCCGCATCCGGGAGGGCGACGGTCTGTCCGTGGGGCACCGCAACCAGCAGCACCCCGCCTTCGTGTGGTGCGCCACCGAGGACGGGCACCACGGCTGGGTGCCGGAGGAGTACATCGAGACAGGGGTGGGGCGCGATGCCGTGGCGAGGCGCGCTTACGATTCGGCGCACCTCACCGTCATCGCCGGCGAGGTCCTGGAAGTCCTGGAGCAGGCCGGAGACTACCTTCTGTGTCGCAACGTCCGCGGAGTCGAGGGCTGGGTGCAGGAGGCGTGCGTCGAAGACACGGTGGAGGAGCGATGAGCGACCTGCCCGAGCGCGTGCGCGTGACCGAGCCGCACGTGACGAGCGACCCCAACCCCGTGCGCTTCCGCGTCGGAGACACGCTCGGCGTCGGACATCACGACCAGGTGTGGACGGCCTACGTGTGGGCTACGGACCAGGCGGGGCGATCGGGCTGGGTGCCGGACCAGTACCTCGAGCTGACCGGCGAGAAGCAGGCCGTCGCCCTTCGTGACTACGACGCCACCGAGCTCTCCGTCGGCCGCAAGGAGATCCTCGACGTCCTCGACGAAGCCGGAGGCTGGTATCTCTGCCGCACGCAATCCGGCATCTCGGGCTGGGTGCCGAGCACCTCCGTCGAGCCAGTCTGAGCGCCACTCCGCCATGGAACCGCCGGCATGGGAGACGCGGCCGGGCGGCGGCAACGGACCCGCGAGAAGCGCGCCGGAGCGTGCGGGTGGCGCGCAAGGCGTGCGTGCGCGAGAAGTGGGCATCTGGTAACCTTCCGGGTTCGTGAACGAGCTTCCCCACACCCCCATTCCCTCGACTCTGGACACCTGACATGCCCCAGCTGCGCATCGTCGTCCTCGTCAAACAGGTCCCGGACACGGCCAATGTGACCGGCGAGGCCATGAAGGAGGACGGCACTATCAACCGGGCGGCGCTGCCGGCCGTGTTCAACCCGGAAGACCTCAACGCGCTCGAAGAGGCGCTCAAGCTCAGGGACCGCCACGGCGCGCGCGTCACCATCGTGACCATGGGTCCGCCGGCGGCCGTGCAGGTGCTGCGCGAGTCGCTGTACCGGGGCGCCGACGAGGTCATCCTGCTCACCGACAAGGCGTTCGCCGGCGCCGACACGCTCGCGACCAGCTACGCGCTCGCGCTCGCCGTGCAGAAGCTCGGCGGCGCCGACCTCGTACTCTGTGGCCGCCAGGCGATCGACGGCGACACCGCCCAGGTGGGACCGCAGACGGCGGAGAAGCTCGGGTACCCGCAGATCACCTGCGTGAGCCGCATCGACGAACTGACCGCGCCGGACGGCGACTCCGGCGCCGTCACGGCCACGAGAAGCATCGAGGGCGGGTTCGAGACGCTGAGCAGCCCGCTCCCCTGCCTGCTCACGGTCACCGGAGAGGCCAACGACCCCCGCCCGGCGAGCGTCAAGCTGGTCATGACCTACAAAGGCATCGCCGCCGAGGCGCTTCCGGAGTACGACGACAGCTACCTCGACCCGGAGAGCGACGAAGCCGAGGTCTGCATGCTGGGGCGCGACGGCAAGCCCGTCTGTCGCGCCAAGGTCGTGCAGTGGGACCACGAAGCGCTCGCCGCCGACCGCGAGGCGCTTGGCCTTCGCGGCTCACCGACGCGCGTCAAGGAGATCGAGAGCGTCGTGCTCGCCCAGAGCGAGGCACGCATGGTCGCTCCGGACGAAGCCGGCATCGGCGAGCTCGTGCATGAGCTGATCGAGGAGCACATCCTTGGATAGCCAACGTAGCGGGGCTATCGTCGGGGGCACCGCAGGGGCACCCGACAGTAGTCACGACAAGGTTTCTGGAGACGTCTGGGTCGTCGTCGAGCAGCACGACGGCGTGGCGGCCGAGGTCAGCCTGGAGTTGCTCGGCCGCGCCCGCGAGCTGGCCGACCGGCTCGGCGTGCAGGTCGGCGCGGTGCTCATCGGGGCCGGCGCCGCGCTCAAGGACATCGCGACCGAACTGGTCGCCCGTGGGGCCGACACCGTCTACTTCGTCGCCCACGGCGACCTCGCGGACTACCTGGCACAGCCGTACACCGCCGTCGTCAGCAGCCTGATCCGCGAGCACGAGCCGCAGATCGTCCTCTACGGCGCCACCACGACCGGCCGCGACCTCGCGCCGCGCGTGGCCAGCTCCCTGCGCACCGGTCTCACTGCCGATTGCACCGACCTGCGCATCGGCGACCATTCGCTGAAGGGCGAGGAGTACAAGGACCTGCTCTACCAGATCCGTCCGGCGTTCGGCGGCAACATCATCGCCACCATCATCAGCCCGCTGCACCGGCCGCAGATGGCCACTGTGCGCGAGGGCGTCATGGTCATGCCCAGGGAGGACCGGCGGCGCGACGGCAGGATCATCGCGGTGCCCGTGACGCGGACGCCCGAGCCGATCGAGGTGCGCCAGGGCGTGATGCTCTCCGACGCGGACTTCCTCGTCAAGCTCGTGAAGCGCGTGCAGGAGGAGAAGCGCGTGGACCTCAAGGGCGGGCGCATCGTCGTCTCGGGAGGCATCGGCGTCGGCTCACGCGAGGGCTTCGCGCTCGTCGAGGAGCTGGCGCGCACGGTCGGCGGCGTCGTCGGCGCCAGCCGCGCCGCCGTGGATGCGGGCTGGATCGCCCACGATCACCAGGTCGGCCAGACGGGGACGACCGTGCGACCCAAGCTCTACATCGCCTGCGGCATCAGCGGCTCCGTGCAGCACCGCGCCGGTATGGACCAGAGCGCCCGCATCCTCGCCATCAACGACGACCCGTTGGCGCCCATCTTCAGCGTGGCCCACTACGGCGTCGTCGGTGACCTGCACAAGGTCATCCCGCTGCTGATCCAAGCCTACAAGACCAAGGGCGCGGGCGGCGACGCCACTCCCGCGGCCGCGGACGGAGGTGCGTCGTGAGCAACTTCTACAGCGACAACGCCGACCTCCGGCGTACGCTGCGCAGCCTCGACCTCGCGCGCACCGTACGCCTGCGCGAGGAGGGGTATGCCCAGGCGCGCGATTTCGCCTACGCGCCCAGGGACTTCGAGGACGCGGTCGACTCCTACGAGCGCACGCTGCAGATCGCCGGTGACCTCGCCGGCGAGTACATCGAGCCGCGCGCCGAGGCGGTCGACCGCGCCGGCAGCGAGCTCGTCCAAGGCGAGGTGTGCTACGCGCCCGGCATCGCGGAAGGTCTCGAGCGGCTCAGGCAGGCTGACCTCATGGGCATCACGCTGCCGCGCAAGTACGGAGGCCTCAACTTCCCCGTCTCGGTCAGCGTGATAATCGTCGAGATGGTCAGCCGTGCCGACCCGGCGCTCATGAACATCTTCGGCCTGCAGGACATCAGTGAGACCGTGAACAAGTTCGCCGACGACGAGATGAAGGCGGCCTACCTGCCGCGTTTCGCCAGCGGCGAGGTCACCGGCAGTATGGCGCTCACCGAGCCCGAGGCCGGAAGCGACCTGCAGAACGTGCAGCTCAAGGCGACGGAACAGCCGGATGGCACCTGGCGGCTGAACGGCGTCAAGCGTTTCATCACCAACGGCTGCGGCCAGATCAGCCTGGTGCTCGCCCGCTCCGAAGAGGGCACGACCGACGCGCGCGGGCTCAGCATGTTCCTGTACGAACGCGACGAGCACATGCGTATCCGTCGCCTCGAGGACAAGCTCGGCATCCACGGCTCCCCAACCTGCGAGCTGCAGTTCGACGACGCGCCGGCGCTGCTCATCGGCGAGCGCCGGCGTGGCCTCACGACCTACGTCATGAGCCTCATGAACGGCGCCCGGCTTGCCATCGCGGCGCAAGCGCAAGGCATCGCCGAAGCGGCCTTCCGCGCGGCGGCCAAGTACGCCACCGAGCGCATCCAGTTCGGAGCGCCCATCGGCGAGTTGACCGCCGTCAAGGGTCTGCTTGCCGACATGAAGGTGAGCGTCGAGGCGGCGCGCGCGCTGCTCTATGACACGGCGCTCATCGTCGACACGAAGGAAGTGCTCGAGCACCGCATCTCGCAGCTGCAGGCGGCGGACAAGGCCGGCGATGCCTCGCCGGCCGGCCCCGACACCGACCTCAAGGAGCTGCGCGCCGAGCTCAAGCAGTACACGAGGCTCGCCGCACTCTACACGCCGCTCGCCAAGGCCTGCTGCACCGAGATGGCCAACCAGGTCGCCTACGACTCGTTGCAGGTACACGGCGGATCCGGCTACATGCGCGACTTCGCCGTGGAGCGGCACGCCCGCGACGCGCGCATCACCAACATCTACGAGGGCACCACGCAGTTGCAGGTCGTGGCGGCCATCGGCGGCATCCTCGGCGGCACGCTCGCCGGCCGCCTGGACGAGTACGACGCCGGGGACTTCCCGGCGACCCCCGAGCTGCTGGCACGGGTGCGAGCCGCTCGCGCTCGCCTCACGGAGGCGATCGCCCGCGTGCGCGAGCTCGACGACGTGCGCTTCCGCGACTTCCACGCCCGTCGTCTTGCCGAGATGGCCATCGACGTGAGCTGCGGCTACCTGCTGATGCGGGCGGCGCAAGATGACGCTCGACGGCTGCTGGCGGCGGAGTACTTCATCGCCGCCATGGCGGCGCGGGTCGAGGGCGCCGCCACCCAGGTCCTGGGCGGCGACCCGGCCATGCTCGACGCACTCACGACGCTGGCCGCCGGCTGACCCACCACCGATCGGCGACGAGCCGGGCACCTCGGCCCGGCTCGTCGCATCCTCTGACCGGCGCACGCCGCGCCTGCCCTTGGGCCGGATGGTCCACGGCACAGCGGCGCGATCCCGCAGCCCGGAGAGCGTAGCCCCCAGCAGCGGATCCACGGGTTGCGCCTTGGCGGCGGACCTCAGGCCGGCTCATGCTCCGAGACGTCCCCCTCACCCTCTGCCTCTCCCTCTTCCGGCTCGGGCAGCGGAGGCTCGATCCGATCGCCCCCCGCGGCGCGTGCTCTCGCGAGCATCGCCTCCGCAGCCGTCACGAGCTCGTCGGCGTCATCCGCGCCGTCCGGGAAGCCCGCGACACCGAGACTCATGGTGAACCGCCCCAGCGGGCCGAGCTCGTCGTCGACCAGTCGCGTCTCCGCGACGGTGTTGCGTACTCGCTCGGCCACGAGGCCGGCGGCCGAAGGTCCCGGCGGCGTGTTGGGGAGGAGCAGAGCGAAGCGACCGCCGCCGACGCGGCAGGCCACGTCGACCTTCTCGCGAAGGCTGGTCTCGAGGAGCCGGGCCATGGCTACGAGTACGGCATCGCGCAACGCCGGGCCGCGCGACTGGGCGAGGTCCTCTTCTCCGTCGAGCTCGGCGACCACAAGCGCGAGGGGCTGGCGATAGCGACGGGCACGCGCGACCTCGGCGTACAGCCGCTCGTAGAAGTACCAGCGGCTGTACAGGCCCGTCACGGTGTCGGTGGCCGACCGGCTCTCGAGCGAACGAAAGGCCCGGGCGCGGTCGATGGAGGACGCGGTCTGATCGGCGAGAAGCATCGCGAGTTCGACCTCGGGCTCACGGAACCGCCGCTGCCGGGGAGCCGTGAGCTCGAGGTAGCCGAGCGAGCGGCCGGCGGCGACCAGCGGAAGGATGAGGCGCGCGCGACCATCCGCGGTACGTGCCTGCTCGGGGCGGCGCAGCTCCGCCGCCTGGCGGGCAACGGCGTCCGCGCGCCACGGACCGGCTGCCGCTTCGGAGGCCGCCGGCTCGACCCGCGCGTAGGTCCCGTCGTCCTGGCGCAGCACCAGCTCCGCCTGGCACGTTGCTCCGGAGAGCAGGCGGGCGGCCTCGTCACGCACTGCCGCAACGGTCGCCTGCACTCCAAGCGCCGCGGTCATCCCGCGGCCGGCGTCCAGAAGACCCCTCAGCCGGCCGGCGCGCTCGCCCTCATCCTCGTACAACTCCGTGAGACGCAGCACGACGGCGACGAGGCGGGCGAACACTCCCAGGCGCTCACGCTCCTGCGCCGAGAGCCGACGTACGGCGCGCGTCTCCGCGAGGCTGAGGACGCCGAGTACCTCCGCACCGGCCAGGAGTGGCACATCGATCCGCGTCGTGAAACCGCGCTGGGTGAGCGCCGCGGCGTCGGCAGGAGAGAGCTCATCGTCGACGTGCCGCTCCACGGACTCGGCGCCAAGGACCAGACGGCGCAGGTCGTGGCTCTGGTCCAGACCGACCACCGCGCCGACGCAGTCGCCGGTCTCCGCCGCGGCAGCGTCACGACACCAGAAGGCACGGCAGGCGAGCGTGTCGGCGTCGCCGCTGAACGTCCACACGTCGACCGACCAGAAATCGAGCGCCTCGCCCACCTCGGCGGCGACGGTGTGGAGCAGGTCGGAGACGCCGCGGACGGGCACCTCGCCCAGCCTGTGCACGGCGGGGCCGGCCGCAGCCCGCACGTCCGCATCCTCGCCAGGCGTCATACCCCGCTCATCCGAGCGTCTCGGCGACGTGCCTGGCGGCGACTGATGACGAGCTCGCTCCGGCGCGCGCCCGCGTGATGCGGGAGCGCGGCCCGGCCATGTGACGGTACCGCTCGCACTCGGCCGCCGGCCTCACGCCTGCGCCCGTGGTCCGGCCGGACGCGGCCGTGCTGGTCGGTAGCGATCGCGCGCCGCCAGCAGCCCGCAGAGCAGGGCCGCAACCTGGCACTGGACGAGCGCGCGGATGGGCGGCGCCTCGATGCCTCCGGCGCTCGCGAGACGCTCCGCGCGCGTGCGCACCTCGGCGACGGCCTCCGCGTGCAGAGCGCGCAACACGTCGTCCTGTCGCGCCTCGGCCGCGAGCATGGCGGCGAACTGCCCGACGCGCTCGAGCATATCCAGCTCGCGCAGGTAGACCATGTCGAACAACTGGGCGACGGTGGCCTCCTCTCCGAACTCCGGCTCGGTTTCGGCCTGGACGCGCTCTGCACGCAGGTCTTCATCGATCTCAGCGAGGTACGCGTGCACCGCGAGTCGCCAAGGCGTCTCCGCCGTGAGGTGGGAGTCCGCGCGGCCGTAGCGCTCATGCAGCCAAGCGGCCAGATGCTGCTGGACCTCGAGGCCGCGGAGCTTGGCCTCGCGTCGCGTCATGCCGGCGGGACGCGAGTCGGCGATCCTTGGGCTGGTGAAATACGGGACCTCGGCGACGAGGGTGAAGCAGTCCCAGACCTCCTCGGCGTAGGCATCACTGGACGTGCCGCTCGTGAGGACCGCGGTCGGATCGGCGCCGTAGGCCTCGTAGAAATCGTAGTCGTCGGCGAGCGCGAAGGCGCGGAACATGCCCGGCGCCAACGTCCGCAGATACGGCACTTCAGGCTCGCCGCAGTGAGGCGGCAGTCCGGCCGCCGCCATGACGGCGGCGAGCTGCCGCTGGAGTTCCACGTCCTCCGCGGAGAGATAGAAGTACGCGCCGCTGAAGTTGCTGTTGTGCAGCGGCATGTAGAAGTCGAGTGGACGGCGGCCGATCACCTCCATCACGGCCGCAGCCTCCGGCAGCGGCCGCGTGAACGCATAGCGCTTGTAGCTGACCGGAAAGGTCCACTCGAACTGGTCGCGGAGCGGTGGCCGGTACACGCGCAGCAGGAACCCGGTCAGGTCGTACGGCTCCTCGAACCACGGCTCGTTGATCAGCGTCGCGTCGGGGTCGCCGGCCTTGACGATGGAGAAGTTGAAGCCCAGCTCCGCCGCCAGGCCGTCGGCGAGCAGAGGGAGGAGGTACTCCAGGGCGAGCGTGCCGACGGGCTCCTCCGGGTGCGGCAGACCGACGAGAAGCGCCTGCGAGGGGCCGCCGGGGATCTCGAGGCAACGGATGGGGTGCCCGGCACGCGACACGCCGGGCGACCACACCTCGATCTCGGGATGGGCGGCGGCGATCCGATCTGTGGACGCCTCGAGCTGGGAAAGCCGCAGGTAGCCGTCGTACTCGGGTACGCCGGCGACGATGTCATCGAGGCACGGGAACACGCCGACCTCCAAGTCATTGCTGAATCCCGTCGGCGTAGCCTACCAGACGGATTCCCGGGCAGGACGGCCGGCGCTCAAGCTTCCAGCTAAGCTGCCGATACTCTTCTCTAGTACCCCCTTCAGAGGGCCGGAGCGGCGCCAAGCGCCGCTCCGGCCCTCATTTCTTGCCGGTGGCGTCTTGCCCTCATCCGCCGGCTCCGCCGACCCGGATCGCATGCCCGTGGACAGTGGTTCGGACGAAGGGCATGTGCTACCGTTGCCGCGAGCAAAGGGGAGACCGCGTTGATCTATTGCGTCGTACCTCCGGAGCTCGGGGAAGACGCCTTCCGGCGCCTCGTCGAGCACTACCGGGACAACCCGAACGTCAAGGTCATCATGGACCGCCGCCAGGGCGAGCGCCGCAGCGACCGGTCCGGCGGCGGCGAGCGCCAGGACCGCGACCGGCGGCGTCGGCGTGCTCCCGGCAGCTACGATATCTGAGCCTCCCACTCACCAGGTGACTCCGTGAACGAACCCCTGCCGCGCGGCAGCGAGACCAGTCTCGTCCTCACCCATCAGATGCAGCCGGTCGACGCCAACTTCATGGGCAACATCCATGGCGGCGTGATACTGAAGCTCATCGACGAGGCCGCTGGCGCCTGCGCTTTTCGCTTCTGCCGCACCCGCGTGGTCACCGCCGCCATCGACCGCATCGACTTCCATCATCCGGTCCAGATCGGCAACCTCGTGCGCTTCATGGCCAACGTCAATTTCTCCGGATCCAGTTCGATCGAGGTCGGCGTCCGCGTTGAGGCGGAGGACCTCACCACGGGGATGACGACGCACACCAACTCCGCCTACCTGGTCTTCGTGGCGCTCAGCGACAGCGGCAAGCCGATCTCGGTGCCCCGCCTGACGCCGGAGACGGACAAGCAGAAGAAGTGGTACGCGGAGGCTGAGGAGCGACGCCGCAAGCGGCTCGCGGAGCGCTCGCGCACGGACTGACGGGCCTCTCCAAGGACGCGAGGACTTCCGGCCCGCGCACTCGCACGGCCGGCTGACCCTGGCGGCCAGAGGGTCAGGCGGCGGGCGTCTCGCCCTCCAGCCGCATCAGTTCGCGCAGGGCCATGTCGGCCACGTCCAGCTGTTCCTCGCTGGGCTCGCTGGTCGTGAACAGGCGCTGCATCTCGATCCCCGGCCTGCCCAGCGTCCGCGCCAGCGGGTGGTCCTGGTGTCGCGACATCCAGGCGAAGAGCTCCATCGCCGTGCCGATACTGACGAGCCCGGCCACGACCGTCGCCACCGGTTGCCGCTCCCTCCCCGCCGCGCGCAGCAGCAGATTGGTGGCCAGGGTGGTGACGACCATCGGCGCGACGAGGTTGGAGCCGCAGCGCGCATGCTCCTTCTCCGCCGCGGCAGCGTCGCCGCCGCTCTCGTAGGCGGCCACGCTCTTGTGCTCGGCGCCGTGATACCGGGAGAGGCGGGAGTCGCGCAGCGCGAGGAGCACTGGGGCGAGGCTGACGCCGGCCACGGCGACCTCGCGGAGCACGGGCGAGCCGCGCCCGACGGCGCGCAGCGCCACCGTCGTGGCCGCGCTCGCCGCCGTCGCCGCCAAGAGCCGAGGATCCTCGTGCGGCAAGACCGGCGTCCCGGTGGCCCGGCGGACCGCCGGCAGCACCGCGAGCGCTTCGCCCAGCCGTACGAGGCCGCGGACGACCGGCAGGCGCCCAAGCGTCGCGCGCGCCGGCACCTGGACCTTGGGGCCGGAGACCACCTTGACGCCGCCGTCGGCGTGACGTACCGCGGCGGCCCAGTAGCCGTCGCTCTGCAGGAGCACTCCGTCCCTGAGGGCCATACCGCCGAGCTGCATCGTCATCGTCTCCTCGCCGAGTGTGTCACGGAGCGCAGGCGGAGCATCGCGCAACCACGAGTGTCCCCCAAGAGTGGCGCAACCCGTCGCGGTTCTCAAGCCGGGCCGGCCGCGACCACCCTGCCGATACCGCGGACCGCCTGGCGGATGCGCTCCTCGTTCTCGACCAGGGCGAAGCGCACGTGGCCGTCGCCCGAGAGTCCGAAGCCGACCCCCGGGCTCACGGCGACCTTGGCCTCGGTCAAGAGGGTCTTGCTGAACTCCAGCGAGCCGAGCTCCCGGAAGCGCTCGGGCACCGGCGCCCAGACGAACATCGTGCCGCGCGGCCGGTGCACCGGCCAGCCGACGCGCTCGAGGCCGTCGCACAGCGTGTCGCGACGTCGCTGGTAGACCGACGCGAAACGCGCGGGCACGTCGGCGCACTCGTTGAGCGCCGTGATCGCGGCGATCTGGATGGGCTGGAAGACGCCGTAGTCGAGGTAGCTCTTGAGGCGTTGCAGGCCAGCCACCATCTGCGGGTTGCCGGCGCAGAACCCCAGGCGCCAACCCGACATGCCGTGGCTCTTGCTGAGCGAGACGAACTCGACGGCGACGTCCTTGGCGCCCGGCACCTCGAAGATGCTCGGGGCCTTGTAGCCATCGAAGACGATCTCCGCGTAGGCGAAGTCGTGGACCACGGCGACCTCGTTCGTCTTCGCGAAATGCACGAGCCGTTCGAAGAAGTCGAGATCGACGCAGTGGCCGGTCGGGTTGTGGGGGAAGCTGACCAGCACCACTCGCGGTCGCGGCCAGGTACGCTGGTAGGCCAGCGTCAGATCGGCGAAGAAGTCGGCCGTGTCGTGTGTCAACGGGACGCTGTTCACCTCGGCGCCGGCGAAGATGCAGCCGAACTGGTGGATGGGATACGAGGGCTCGGGCACGAGGGCGGTGTCGCCGGACCGCAGGAGGATCCACATGAGGTGCGCCAAGCCTTCCTTCGCACCGATCGAGACGAGGGCCTCGCTATCGGGGTCTATGGAGACGCCGAAGCGGCGCTCATACCAGTCCGCGATCGCCAGGCGAAGCTTGGTGATGCCGCGAGAGGCCGAGTAGCGGTGGTTGCGTGCGTTCGCCGCGGCCTGGGACAGCTTGTCGACGATCGGCTGTGGCGTCGGCAGGTCGGGGTTGCCCATCCCCAAGTCGATGATGTCCTCGCCCGCACGCCTCGCCTCCATCTTCATGTCGTTGACGATGCTGAACACGTAGGGCGGCAGACGATCTATGCGGCGGAGCTCCATCAGTGCTTACTCCCTCTGTGAGCGATCCTCGCACACGGCGAGCGGAAGGAGTGCATCAGTATGCACGAGGCCGGAGGCGAACGAAAGCCGAGATCGCCGTTGGGCCGGCGCGGTCCTCGGCATCCGCCCCACCGCGCTTCCCACGCGCCGCGATCCTTGTGCGTGATCGTGGTGTCCGCGGTCCTGCTCGCCGTGCAGCTCGCCCCGCGGAGATGCCAGCCCGACTGTAGGCGGTCGGGGTCTGGACGCGGACGCGCCCAGACGACAGACTGTGCACCGATGACTCAGGCGACGACGTCGGCGCGCCCCGCCGGCGCGGGCAAGGAGGCGGAGATGGGGTTCTTCGACACGGTCAGAGACAAGGCCGGCGCCCTCGCCGCCGACGCCGAACGCGCCGGCAAGGTGACCGCTGCGCAGGGTCGCTTGGTCGTCCTTCAGAACGACCTCCGCAGAGCGGAGCGGGAGCTCGGACAAGAGGCCTTCGCGCTCGTCGAGCGCGGCGCGCTGGACCACCCCGAGCTGGCCGCCGCGATCGAGCGGTTGCGAGCGACGTCGGCCGCGGTGCGCGCCAAGGAGTCCGAGATAGCCTCGCTGCGCGGTGCGGGCGAGGAGTCATCGGGCCCGGCGGCGGGGACGAGAGAGGCCGCACCACCGACCGCCGCCTCCGCCGCGGCAGAGCCGGAACCCGCGGCAAACGCGCCGGCGACCGTCGTCGCGCAGCAGACGGCCTCGGTACCGGTCGAGGAGGTCGCACCGGAGGCGAGCGCGGCAGAGCCGGCGCCCGACGAGCCCGTTGAGGCGACTGCCGCGAAGAAGGCGCCGGCGCACAGGCCGTCGGCCAAGAAGGCGAGAGCGACGAAGAACCCCGCCAAGAAGCCGGCCGCGAAGAAGCCGGCCGCCGGGAAGTCACCGGCGAAGAAACCCGCGGCGGCCGCCGAGGTCGCCCCGGCCGCCAAGCCACAGGGCGCGACCAAGGGCGGGACCGGCGCCCCTGCCGGCGCCACGCGGAAGAAGACTGCACGGCCGTCGTCCTCCGCCCCGCGGCCGGCCGGCAAGAAGAAGCCGACGGGTAGCTGATCCAAGGCGCAGTCGCGGCTGACTCCGGACGCCTGACCCGGCGTGCCGGCCCGGCCGCCGTGCGCGTAACGTGAACCACGCCGTCGTCGTCCCTCGTCCGGGCCGTCTGGTACCCTTGCCCGGACCAAGGAGAATCCCATGACCGATCAAGCCAGCTTCCCGGGCGCCGTGGGCGCCCGCGTTCCCATCGCCGAGCTCAAGAGCGGGCAGACCGTCGACGGCGTCTACGCCTGCTCCGAGAAGACCGCCGCCACCGATCGCAACGGCAAGGCCTACCTGCGCCTCAAGCTGCGCGACGCCAGCGGCGAGGTCGCCGCCATCCACTTCGACCCCTCGGACGAGGCCATCGGCATCAGCGCCGGTGACGTCGTCGTCGTCGGCGGCGCCTACAGCGTGCACCCGCAGTACGGCGCGCAGATCCAGATCCGCCGCCTCCGCCTCGCCGAGACCGAGGAGTACGACGCCGGCGACCTGGTCCCTGTGTCGCCGGTCGGCACGGCCGAGCTCGCCGAACGCCTCCACGCCCTTATCGACTCTGTCGAGGAGCCGCACGTGCGGGCGCTGCTCGAGCGGGCGTTCGACGGCTCTCGCGAGCCCGGCGCCACGTTCTCGGTTGCCCCCGCGGCGGTGCGCAACCACCACGCCTACCGGCACGGTCTGCTGGAGCACTCACTGATCGTCGCCGAGGCGGCCGCCGACGTAGCGTCGCGGCTCGACTCCGTCGATCGCGACCTGGTCGTCGCGGGCGGCCTGCTCCACGACATCGGCAAGACTCTGGCGTACACGAGCGGCGGTCTCGCTCCGCAGATGACCGACGCCGGGCGCCTGCACGGCGAGATCGTCATGGGCCACGACATGGTGCGTGACCTCATCGACGAAGACCCTGAGCTCCCCCCTGAGCTCGCCCTCCGGCTCCGGCACATCATCGTGTCCCATCACGGCATGCGCGAAAAGGGCAGCCCAGTGGTGCCGCAGACGCGCGAGGCCGTCATCGTCCACTACTGCGACGACATGACCGCGCGCATCGCCGCCATCGACGACGCGGAAGCGGCGACCCCCGTCGGCGAACGCTGGTCCAGCCGCATCTTCATGATCGACGCGCCGGCATATATCGGACCGCGCGGCGAGACGGAGGACGAGTAGTCCGTACGCCCCGACGGCCGGCATGCCGTCAAGCGTGCCGGCCGTCGCGAGCGGCGGCCGCGCCGTCGCTCAGGCACCCTCCTGGCCCCAGAGCTCCCTGCAGTCGGCAAGCACCTGTGCGGCGTGACCCTTGGCCTTCACTTTTGGGTAGATCTTGCGTAGCGTCCCATCGGGATCGATGAGCCACGTGGTGCGCTTGGCCACCCCGACCATCGGTCGCGCGACGCCGAACGCAGATGAGACTGTGTGGTCGCCGTGGTCGCTGATCAGCGGCATCTCGAGGTCGTACTTCTGTGCCCAGCGCTCGTTGGCGGCGGGTTTGTCGACGCTTGCGCCGACCACCTGCACGTCGAGGGCGGCGAACTCGTCCAGCAGGCCGTTGAACTCAACGGCTTCGGTGGTTCAGCCCCCGGTGTTGGCTTTGGGATAGAAGAAGAGGACGGTGCGCCGTCCGGGTGCGCCGAGATCGAAGC
>DASRZL010000115.1:0-10117 GCA_035686425.1 Thermoleophilia bacterium | reverse complement strand
CTCCTTGCAGCCGGCCTCCTGGCGGTCTCGCTGGCCGGATGTGGGGAGACGGCGGGCGGCGGCGGCGACTCGCCGGTCGTCGTCGAGGAGACGGGTTCGATCGAGTCCGGCGACACCCGGGACCCCGACTACAACGATCTGCAGTATGACGCCTACACCTTCTCAGCCGAGACCGGAGATGCGGTCGTCATCGAGGTCACGGCCGACGGGTTCGTGCCCCTTCTCCAACTGGTGGAAGTCGCGTCCGGGGCGGATCTTGCCGAGTGGGAGGCGCAGTACTCGGACGACGACGCTCTCAGGTACACCATCGCCGGGCCGGGGGAGTACGAGGCCCGCGTCTATGCCCTGGAGGGCGGGAGCGGCACCTACACGCTCACCGTTCGCGTGAACCCCTGAGCGCGGGCGCCATCCGTGCCGACGCTGCGTCTGGAGCCGGCAGCGATCGGCCCGAGTGTGCGCTCGGAGGACGGACTAGACGATGAGCACGAGCCCGCTCCAGGAGAACTTCTCCCGGGAGCCGAGGTTCAGCTCGCGGCCCACGTTCCAGTAGGTGCTGAACACATCCATGCCTGCGGCCTCCATCGACGGCCGGGCCTCGTAGGGGTGCCTGCATGGTCGGGTCGTGTCGCAGTACCCGACGGGGTCGTCGGCCGTGTAGCACAGGTAGCACGTGGACGCGACGTAGCCCACGGCGAAGAAGTAGCCGAGGTTGTGCGCGCGGCGCTCGAGCTCCATGACGACGTCGTGCAGCTTGAACCACAGGGGCTGCTGTACGGTGCGGTCGTACTCGAGCGCCCGTTCGTCGTATTGGAGCCGGCACAGCGGGTCGTCGCCCTGGATCAGATCCCAGTACTCCTGCGGCAGCTCCATCGCGACCTCGGTGAGCATCGCGTAGCGGTACTTGGCGACCACCTTCGCGGTCTCGTCGGCGGTCGGTGAGAACGGCGGGTCCATGAGGCACTGGCCGTAGCACTCGCAGGGCGGGATGCGGCACTTGAGCGTGACGCGCTCGTCGACCGCTACCTTGTCGGCCTCGATGAGCTCGGCGAAATCGGCTCCCTTGGCAAGCGCGCCCGTGCGCAGCTCCTCCATGTCGCGCTCGAAGGCGGAAACGTCCTGGCCGGCGATCGCCCACGTGTGCTTCGGTGGGCCGGGTCGGTACTGGGTCATGCTCTCTCCCTTCGTGGATCGACGGCATGCTCGAGGAGCTCGTGGATCTGCTCGGCGGTCACGTCGCGCGGGTTACCGGAGTCGTTGGCCCACACGAAGGCGCCCGCGGTCAGCGCCGGCAGGTCGGCGCGAGCGACGCCGAGCTCGCCGAGCGAGCGCGGCAGCCGGATGTCGGCGGCCAGGCTGCGGACGGCTTCGGCGGCGTCCGCGCCCACCACGCCGGTCAGCGCCGTCCCGAGCCGCGCATATCGCGCGGCGCACGACGGCGCGTTGAACGCCATGACCGGCGCCAGCAGGACGCCGTTGGTGACGCCGTGCGGCAGGCGGTAGAAGCCGCCGAGCGCCTCGGACAGCGTGTGCACGAGGCCGCACGACGAGTTGGAGAAAGCGGCGCCGGCCAGGAAGCTCGCCAGCAACATACCGGCGCGAGCTTCGAGGTCGGCGCTCGCGTCGACCGCGCGCCTCAGGTGCAGCGCAGCCAGCGAGACCGCCTGAAGCGCCAGGGCGTCGGTGGCCGGGTTGGCCAGTCGCGACACGAACGCCTCGACCGCGTGCGTCAGGGCGTCCATTCCCGTCCCCGCGGTCACGTCGGGAGGCACGCTGACCGTGAGCTCCGGGTCGAGGATCGCCGCGACCGGGACGAGGCGAGGGTCGTAGATCGCGTTCTTGAGGCGCCGGGCCGGGTCGACGAACACGGCCCAGGCGGTGGCCTCGCTGCCGGTGCCGGCGGTGGTGGGGACGGCGATGTTTGGGAGCACGCGGGAGATGGCGCGCGCCGGGTCGGCGCCGTCTTCGTAGTCGCGGAGGGCGCCGCCGTTGAGAGCCAGCACCCCGGCGTTCTTGGCCGTGTCGATGACGCTGCCGCCGCCGAGCGAAACGAGCGCGTCGACGTCGTCCGCGGCGCCGAGCGCGTCGGCCGCCTGCTCCACGGCCTCCGTCGTGGGCTCCGCTTCGACGCGGTCGTAGACCGTCGCGCGCGTCGAGGCGGGCAGCACGGCGAGCAGTCGCTCGAGATGGCCGGCCTGCGCGACCGCCGCATCGCTCACGACGAAGACGTGGGCGGCGCCCACGGCGGTCACGGCGTCGGCGACACGCGTCACGGCGCCGGCCCCCCACTCGACTCTCTGAGGGAGGGTCAGCGTCTGGATCGGCTGGTTCATCGCGTCACCATGCCGCCGACTATAGCGAGCGCGGCGGCCGCGGTCACGCGCTCCGCGGACTCGGCGCTGCGTGACCGAAGGGCCCCCCGGAGGCAATGGCCGGGTGCATGAAAGTGACGTGCCCCGAGCATAGTGGAGGGCATAGCCGCAGTGACGGATGTCGGCGATCGAAGGGGATGACATGGACTACGAGATCAACGAGAAGGACATCGCACCGCAACTCTCGCTGACGCGCCGCGAGACGGTGACCATGAAGACGATAGGGAACGGCCTCGACGCCGGGTTCAAGACGCTCAAGGAGCACTCCGCCGCGAGCGGCGCGGAGGCAGTCGGGCCGCTCTTCGTGTTCTCACCGGACTTCGGCAAGGATCAGTTCGACCTCATCATCTGCATGCCCGTAGCGTCCGGAGAGGCCGGCGAGGGCGTCGCGATCGAGGAGATCCCCGGCGGCCACGTGGTCTTCACCACGCACGTGGGCCCGTACACCGAGGTCCCGGAGGCCTACAAAGCCCTGTTCGCGTGGATCGAGGAGAACGGACGCAAGCCCGCCGGCGCGGCTCGCGAGTTCTACCTCAACGACCCGAAGGACGTCCCCGAGAGCGAGCTGCGCGTCGAGATCGCGATACCGCTCGCCTAGCCCGCCGGTGTCGCCGGCGCTCCCTTGTCCCTCACGCCGTTCGATGCAATCATCGAAGCGCAGTCTGGGGCTCCAGATACAGGAGAGGACGATTCCGGCGATCCGCTACGATCGGGCGTGGCAATGCCGACCGGTCGGGGACCTGGGGGATGGGAGGAGCGATGGGTTCCGATGTGATGGCGGCGCTGCAGCTCGTGTGCGCGAACGCCGGCGTCGACGAATGGGGCGTGGCCGCCAACCGTGACTGGCCGCTGGCGCCCGACCTGCCGTTTGCCATCGCTCTGGTCGGGCGCCACGCGCCCGACGCGCTCTCGGGTCTCGAGCAGACCCACATGTCGCAGGCGTTCTTCGACGACTATGCGCGTCTGTGGCGCGAGCTCGATGACGCCGCCGCCGGGACCATCGCGGAGATAGAGGCGCGGGGCCACACGGCTGTCCAGTCCAGCAACCTCATGGCCGGTCCTCACGACGACCCGCCGGTGGAGGACTGGGGCGATCCGGGCGTGTTCTCGCACAAGATCGCCGCGACCCAGGCAGGGCTCGGATGGATCGGCAAGACCGCCGCGTTCGTGTCGGTCCGGTTCGGAGCGGCCGTCCGGCTCACCTCCGTGTTCACCGATCTGCCGCTGGCGACAGGCGTCCCCATCACCGAGAGCCGCTGCGGCGACTGCCGCGTCTGCGTCGATGCCTGCCCGGTCGGAGCCGGCCGGGACACGCTGTGGACGGCCGGCATGCCGCGTGACCAGCTCTATGACGAGAAGGCCTGCGAGGCCAAGACATACGAACACCCCGAGTGGGACGGTACGTGCGGCGTGTGTCAGACGGTGTGCCCGATCACGCAGCGGGCCGTGAGACGCGAGCCGTGGCGTGCGCGGCGCGAATAGGCACGGGGCCGCGCCCAAACGCTTGCACTCGGCACTCCATGACGATACACCCGGGGGTACACGACGACGCCGGGTGATCCAGAGTGATCGCGCGCCGCCGGTCCGGAAAACACCTCGTCGATCCGACCTGATTCGGGACTCACCGCACACGTATCGTCTCGTCCCGCCAGCAGCAGCCTGAGGAGGAATCGCATGAGGAACCTGCTCCGAGTCGACATGGGTGATCTCTCAGTGGTCGTCGAGCCTGCGCCCGCGGCCTGGGCCAGGTACGGCGGTCGCGCGATCACCGACGCGATCATCTACCACGAGGTCCCCGCGGATGCCGATCCGCTGGGCCCGGCCAACAAGCTTGCCTTCGCTCCGGGAACGCTCGGCGGCACCAATGCCCCCAACGGCAGCCGGCTTTCGGTCGGCGCGAAGAGCCCCCTCACCGGCGGCATCAAGGAGTCCAACTCGGGTGGCCAGGCGGCTCACGCGATCGCCCGTGTGGGTTTCGCTGCGGTCATCGTCGAGGGCGCTCCCGCCGACGAGACCGCGCTCTACCTTCTCGTGATCGAGTCGGACCGCTCGGCGCGCCTCGAACGCGTGGACGAGTGGGCCGGCCTGGGCAACTACGAGGTCGCGGACAAGATCGCCGCGAGCCGGCCGCCCGGAGACAAGTACGCCACCATCTCGATCGGCCCGGCAGGGGAGGCGCTCGCCAGGGCATCCGGCATCGCCGTGTCTGACCCCAAAGGCTATCCGAATCGCTTTGCCGGCCGCGGCGGTCTGGGCGCGGTCATGGGCAGCAAGGGCCTCAAAGGCATCGTGGTCTCCTACACGGGCACGAGCTCGCTCAAGCACGCCGACAAGGCTGCCTTCATGGCTGCCACCAAGCGCTTCTCGAAGGCGCTGAAGGAGCACCCTGTATCAGGTACCGCGCTCCCCCAGTACGGCACCAATGTGCTCACCAACATCCTCAGCGAAGCCGGCGGCCTGCCGACGCGGAACTTCTCTTCCGGCACCTTCGAGGCCGCAGACGCCATTGGCGGTGAGACGCAGCGCGACATGATCCTCGCGCGCGGCGGCGACGTCAGCCACGGCTGCCTCCCGGGTTGCGTCATCCATTGCTCCCGCTACTGGGCCGACAAGGACGGCAACTACAAGACGAAGGGGCCGGAGTACGAGACCGCCTGGTCGATGGGCGCCGATTGCGGCATCGCGGACCTCGACGAGATCGCCGAGCTCGACCGCGCCTGTGGCGACCTGGGCCTCGACACGATCGAGTTGGGCGCCACGCTCGCCGTCTACATGGATTCGGGCGCCATCGACTTCGGCGACGCCGCCGGGGCGCTTGCGGCGCTCAAGGCCGGGCTCGAGCCGGGCAATGAACTGCGCATCCTGTGGGACGGCGCCGAGGCGACCGGTAAGAAGTTCGGCGTCGAGCGCATCCCCGTGACCAAGCATCAGGCGCTGCCGGCCTACGATCCGCGACCCATCCAGGGGATCGGCGTCACGTATGCGACCACCCCCATGGGCGCCGACCACACCGCCGGCTACACCATCACCGCCAACATCCTGAACGTGGGCGGCACGGTCGACCCGTTCAAGACCCAAGGCCAGGCGGAGCTGTCGAAGAACCTGCAGATCGCCACGGCGATGCTCGATAGCCTGGGCTTCTGCATCTTCGTGGCCTTCCCGGCGCTCGACATCCCCGAGGCCTTCTCCGCCATCCACGAGATGGCCGCGGCGCACACCGGCGAGCAGTGGGGCGTCGACGAGCTCATGCAGCTGGGTCGCGAAGTGCTCACGATGGAGCGCAAGTTCAACGAGAGGGCCGGCTTCACGGCCGCCGACGACCGGTTGCCCGCGTTCTTCTACGAAGACAAGCTGCCCCCTCACAACGTTGTGTTCACAGTCTCGGATGAGGACCTCGACTCGGTCTTCGACTTCGTCGAGGAGACCGCTGCCCAGATGGGCCTCTGACAGGCATGACGAGCCGAACCCCCGTGCCGTGAAGCGCATGCTCGCGGCACGGGGGCCGGCACGGTCGACGTGATGACCATCCAGCTGGCCTTGTTCGCCTATCTGTCCCGGTATCAGCCCGACGGGCGAAGTGGTCGCGATTCACGCCCCCTCGAGGTCGCCGAGGGCTCCACTGTGGGCGATGTGATCGCCCTTCTCGGGCTGCCGGACGGACCTCGCGCGGTGTTCCTCAATGGCCGCCACGCGGCCGACGACCGGCCCCTCTCTGACGGCGACCGGCTCGCGATCTTCCCGCCGATCGCGGGAGGCTGACCCGGCGACCTTCGGGGAGTCCTAGGCGACCGCGCCGCTCCCCTCGTCCCCGGCGGAGTGAAGCCCGAGAAGCACGCGGTGCGGTCCGGGCGTGCCGTACGGCACGAAGGCGACGCGATCGCCCGGCGAGACGTGTACGCCGATCCCATGGACGACGTGGTTGAGGAAGACGCCCTCGATCTTCTCGAGAGGCAGCTCGAGTGAGATGGCGAGCTCCCGTGCGGTCGTGCCGGCCTTGGGGACATCGACGACGAGCGAGTGCGGCAGCCCCCTGGCGGTCCGCAGCGGCCTCAGACTGCCGAAGATGCGAACGCTGACTCCCGGCGCGTCGGTGCGTGAGGGATCCGTCGTCATGCGCGGGCGCCCGCATCTCGCCGGGGCTTCTGGCCGCCGACCCCGGGTGTGAGCATGAGGACGGACGCCGTGGAGTCAGGGCAGGTCGCGCCGGTGGTACCGTGATCGGGCTCGAGTGCTCGCATGTCCAGTCCATTGTAGACGCGATTCGCGCCGGACGTCTTGACGTCCGCGTCGTCGAAGTCCCGCCCTCCAGCTCTGACCCTTCGTGCCAAGGGCCGCTTGGAGCGGCCCTTGGCGCGAACGTGGATGTCTGGGCGATGAGCCGGCCTCAGGCAGCCTTCGCCGCCGCAGCGGCCACACCGAAGCGGCGCGCGGCGGACTCGCCCTCGTCGAACTGTACGATCACGCAGGGCTCGTCACCAATGACCCAGGCGTCGTGTCCTGCGGGTATGACGAACACGTCACCGGGACCGAACTCGAGCTGTGCACCGTCACCAAACGCGACGGTCATATGCCCGGACAGCGCGTAGCCGACGTGCGTGTCCTGGCACATGGGCACGCCCATGCGTGTCGAGAACTTCCAGCCCGACGGGTAGGTCGAGCGCTTCACTTTCATGTCGCCGATCTGCAGAACGTCGATCTCCACGCCGCCCTTGGCGATCTGCTCGTCCGGCTTGGCGAACGTCTTGATGGTCCTGCTGATGGGTGTTGCCATGGGGTCCTCCTCGGATGCGGCAGCAAGCCGCATGATCGGCAGGTCGCTAGGACCCGCTGCTTGGGGGATTCCCCTATGGCGACAGTGCGAACCGTTGGGCCAGGGGGGCGAGGGCGGCCGACTCGCGTCCCCTGGGCTGCGCATCTGCCTTTCTTGGGCACACAGGCACCGCCGCGAAGACTCCACGGTCGCGGATGGAAGACGTAGAATGCCGCCTGAGGCGCTCACTTGCCGCTGGTGACCCACCAGGAGGACGAACGCGTGGCGAGACGGATCTTGTACTGGTATCGAGTGGAGCCCCCCTCGCTGCCCATCCGTCACTGGCTGCCGCAGTACGAGCGGCGCTGGCTACGGCCGGACCTGGTCGCGGCGGCGGCGGTGTGGGCGGTGCTCGTGCCCGAGGGCATCGCCTACGCTTCCCTCGCCGGCCTGCCGCCCGAGGCGGGCTTGTTCGCCGCCCTGGCCCCCTTGCTCGCGTACGCGGTGCTCGGCACCTGCCGGCAGCTGACGGTCGGACCGAGCTCGGCGATCGCCGCATACTCGGCCGCCGCCGTCGCGCCGCTGGCGCTCGGCGACGCCGGTCGCTTCATCGCGCTCTCGGCGCTGCTCGCTCTCTTCGTAGGTGTGCTGCTGCTGGTCGCCGGTCTCGCGCGCGCCGGGTCCATCGCCGACTTCTTCGCCCGCCCGGTGCTGACCGGCTTCGTCGCCGGCCTCGCCCTGGTCATCGGCGTCGGCCAGCTGTACAAGCTGCTGGGCGTCGAAGGCGGCGGCACCGCGTTCTTCGGCAAGCTCGAGGTGGTGGTACGTCAGCTCGGCGACGTCAATCTGCCGACGCTCGTCATCGGCGTCGCGGCGCTGGTGGTCATCTTCGGGCTGCGTGCGTACGCACCGAAGGTGCCGGCCGCGCTGGTCGCCGTTGCGCTCGGGATCGCCGCGGTCGCCGTCTTCGACCTCCAGGACTACGGCGTGGAGATCATCGGCGCGATCCCCGACGGCTTGCCGTCCCCTGCGCTGCCCAGCTTCACGCTGGCCGACGTGACCAATCTGCTGCCCGATGCGGTCGCCCTCGCGCTGATCTGCTTCGCGGAGTCGGTGGCCGGCGCGCGCGCCCTTGCCGCCAAGCACCACTACGAAGTGGACGCCGACCAGGAACTCGTCGCGCTCGGCGTCGCCAACCTCGGGGCCGGTCTGCTGCAGGGTTTCGCGGTCGACGCCAGCCTGTCGCGGTCTGCGGTGGCCGAGTCGTCGGGCGTCAAGTCGCAGCTCTCGAACATCATCCTCTTCTGCTTCCTGATCGTGACGATGCTCTTCCTCATGCCGCTGTTCCACGACCTCCCGGAGGCGGTGCTGGGGGCGATCGTCATCGCCGCCGTCGCCCATCTGGTCGACCCCGGCGCGCTGCGCCGCTTGCGGCGCACCGACGCGACCGACTTCGTGCTCGCCATCATCTGTTTTGGCGGAGTCCTGGTCTTCGGGCTCCTCACGGGGCTGGTCGTGGCGGTGACCGTCTCGCTGCTCGCGCTGGTGTATCGCGCCTACCGGCCCAGCAGCGCCGTCCTGGGCAGGGCTCCCGAGGCCCATGCCGACGAGACCCTGCGCTACCGCGGTGTGGAGGACAATCCCGACTACGAGACGTTCCCCGGCCTCGTGATCCTGCGCGTCGACGGCGAGCTCTTCTTCGCCAACGCGCGCTGGTTCCGCGAGACCGTGCGCTCGCTGGTGCGCGACCAGAGCCCTCCCGTGCGCGAGGTGCTCGTGCATGCCGGCGCCGTGCCACACCTCGACACCACTGCCGCGGCCATGCTCAAGGAGCTGGTCGAGGAGCTGCACGAGAGCGGCGTCAGACTGGCCTTCGCGAGGACCACGACCGGCCTCCTGCACGACCTGGAGCGCAACGGCATCGTGGCGCTGGTGGGCGAGGACAGCTTCTACGACACGGTCGCGGCCGGCGTCGACGACTTCCTGCTCCACGGCGGCGACCGGACCATGGCCTGAGGGATCGCCGCCGTCGCCCGGCGCGGCACGGGCGTCAGCTGCTCGGCGCGGATGCCCCCGAACGCTCGGCGAGCGCCTCGATGTAGGCGCGGTTCGTCGGGTCCTTCTGCCAGCGGTGGATGTACAGCCAGCCCCAGAAGTGCTCCAGAAGCCGGGGGAAGCGCAGGCGCACCACGTACTTGAGGCTGCGGCGCACCGAGTAGAAGCGCCGGTAGCCCTTCACGATCTCGGTCTGCAGCTCGACAGGCGTCAGGTTCTGCGGCGCGAAGATGACGTGCTGGCCGTCGTAGAACTGCCAGCGGTGCTCGAAGACGCGCTCGCCGGCGTGCATCATCTCGTACTGTTTCGTACCCAGCCCGGGCGTGAGGACGTTGAGCATCAGGCTGTCGATGCCGTACTTCTCGGCGAAGGCGACCGTGTCGCGCGCCGTGCTGACGGTGTCGTTGTCGGCCCCCACCACGAACATGCCGTGGCACTTGATGCCGTGACGGTGCAGGGCGGCGATCGCGGCGGTGATGTCCTCGACCGACTGCGACTTGTCGTAGCTGTCCAACGTCGCCTGGTCGATGGACTCGAAACCGAGGGCGAGTCGCCGGCAGCCGGAGCGTCGCATGAGCTCCAACAGCTCATCGTCGCGGGCCACGTCCGTGCGCACCTGGGCCGTCCAGCTCGGCGTCAGGCCACGGTCGATCATCATCCTGAGGAGCTCCTTGAGGCGCCGTTTGTTGGCGGCGAAGTTGTCGTCGTAGAAGAAGACCCTCTTCGGTCTCGTCGCCTGCAGCTCGGCGATCACGCTCTCGGTGCTGCGGAAGCGGTAGGAGCGTCCGAACATCATCGTCACGGTGCAGAACGTGCAATCGAACGGACACCCGAGGCTCGTCATGATGGGCGTCTCCCGGATGCGCTCGGACCCCACGATCAGCGAGAGGTCCGGCACGGGGTTGGAGTCGAGATCGGCGGGCCGCTCGCGCAGCTCGTTGTG
>DASRZL010000114.1:0-14227 GCA_035686425.1 Thermoleophilia bacterium | reverse complement strand
CTCGGCGATCATTGCATGCTCCCCCTCGTCGTTGCGCGGACTCTGTCGAGCGTCGCCGACCCGGCGGCGGACGGTCGTAAGACGCAATGATACGGAAATACCGCATGTTGGCAAGTACACATCGCGTTTTGTGCACCAACGCTCGACTTGTGCAAGCCGGGAGATCCGGCACACATACCCGCGCAGCATGGTGGAGCCCATCTCCGCGCCGTGGGGCGGGTCGCTCGAGGCGAGGACGTTGAGGGTGGAGCGCCCGACCGCCGCTGCGGTCGATCAGCCGTCCGCTGGATCCCGTTCCGGCTCGGCGAACCGTGTGTGCTGTAGCCGTCCCTGCCGTCAGTGTACGGCGGCGGTGTCCAGTCCCTTTCCGCGAGCCCGCGGGCGACCATCGCGGCGAACGACGGCGCGCCGATGCCCCGACCGGGCCTGCGAATCTGTCACTGCGTGCCGGCGCCGCCGCGCCGCGTGGCCGGTCGCGAGTACCCGTAGAACTCGGAGAGCGAGGCGGCTGTGGTCCTCACCACCTCGGCGCAAGCCGTTCTCGCGTCGGGGCCAAAACGACCCGTCGGGACCACGACGCCAAGCGTCGCGATGACCTCTCCCATCTGGTTCCGCACGGGCGCGACCACGGCGCACGTGCCGAGGTCGTGTTCCTCGAAGTCGTAGGCCAGTTCATCGCTCCTGATCTTCTCCAGCTCGGCCGCCAGCTCGTCGGGATCGGTGATGGTAGCCGGCGTGAGCCGCTCGTGCGGCCTGCCGGCGATCCGCGCCCGCTCGGCGTCAGGCTTCATGGAGGCGAACATCTTGCCGTGGGCGTTCGCCGTGTCCCCGATGGCTCGCCCCATGGCGATCTCGGGCACGAAGGGGCGGGCGGAGGCGACCAGGTCGACACAGACCGCGACGCCGTCGAGCTCCACCGCCAGGGCGGCCAGCTCCCCGGTCTCCTTCATCAGCGACTCGAGATACGGCCGCGAGACCGTCACGAGCTGAGCGAAGTCCTCCGCCAGATAGATGCCTGCGAGCATGGCCGGCCCGAGATGGTACCTGCCGGCCTGCGGCTCGAAGACGAGGTGGCCGCTGCTCTGGAGCGTCCGCGCCATGCGATAGCCGGTCATCCGCGACACCCCGAGCCGGGCGACCATCTCATCCAGGCTCCACTGGCGATGCTCGGCGTCGAAGAGACCCAGCATCGCCAATCCCCCGGCGAGCGTCCGAAGCACGAGTGCGTCGCCCCCGCGCCGGCGGCTGTCTCCAGTCTGCTCCCGCTTGCGCCGTGGTCCGGCCGCCGTGTCGTTCGCCATCGCCCCTCTCCCCTGGCTCAGTGTCGCATCCCCGTCCGCGCTCTTGCGCGTCGGACCAGTGAACGCATCGGTCCGCTCTCCAGCACTCCCGCGACGTCTTCCGCGCCCGCCTGCACCGCCCGACCGTGGCATCGGCCACCGGAGGGAGTCCGGGTGGCCGCCCCAACGGCCGCGCCGCGCACCGTCAGGTGCCTGTGTACGAGGGCTTGCGCTTCTCCAGAAACGCCTTCGCGCCCTCCTTCTGATCGTCCGTGCCGAAGCACATGGCGAAGATGTCGCGCTCGTAGCTCATACCGACCGAGAGCGGCGTCTCGAGTGACTTGTTGACGGCGATCTTGGCCAGCTTGAGGATCGCGGGGCTGTTGCGCAGGAGATCGCTGACGAGCTTCTCCGTCGCCTCGCGGAGCTCGGCGAGCGGCACGACCTTGTTCACGATGCCGTACCCGTGCGCTTCGTCGGCCTCCATCATGCGCCCGGTGAAGATGAACTCCTTGGCGCGCTTCTCGCCCATCAGCCGCGGCAGCACCTGCGTACCGCCGCAGCCGGGGATCACCCCGACGCGGATCTCGGGCTGGCCGAACTTGGCGGTGTCGGCGGCGACGACCAGGTCGCACGCCAGCACCAGCTCGCAGCCGCCGCCGAGGGCGAGGCCGTTGACGGCGGCGACGACCGGCTTGGGCATCTCGCGGATGGTCTCGTAGGGACGTCGCCGCGCCTTGGCGGTGACGACGTCCACCGGATACCGCTCCGGGAACTGACTGATGTCGGCGCCGGCGCTGAAGGCCCTCTCGCCGGCGCCGGTGATGACGACCACGTGGACGTCATCGTCCAGGCTGGCGCGCTCGAGCGCCTGCGTCACCTCCGCGCGGAGCTCGTCGCTCTGCGCGTTCAGCACCTCCGGCCTGTTCAGCGTGATCCACGCCGCATGATCCGCCGTGTCGTAGAGGATGGTCGCGTAGTCCGCCATGATGCCTCCCGCCGCCTAGTTCTTGAGGATGAGGGCGGCGTTGTTGCCGGCCATGCCGTAGACCTCGGACATGCCGACCCTGGCGCCCTCCACCTGCCGAGCGCCGCACTGGCCGCGAAGCTGCAGGACCATCTCGTAGACCTGGGCGAACCCCTGCGCCATGGTGGCCTCACCGAAGCTGGAGAAGCCCCCGCTGGGGCAGACCGGCAGCCTGCCGCCGATCATGGTCTCGCCGCGCTCGAGCGCGAGGTGGGCCGTCCCCTCCTCGAAGAAGCCCATGGTCTCGAGGTACTGGAAGTAGTGCCACGAGCTGTTGTCCGGCACCTCGACGAAGTCGATGTCCTCCGGGCCCATGCCTGCGCCCTCGAAGGCTGCCCGGGCCGCGACCCAGCTCTCGCTGATGATCGGCATGCCCTCCTTGGGCTGGAAGCCCAGGACAGGGATGCGGGTCGTCGGGTCGCCGTACAGCGGGCTGCCGAGGCCGGAGCCGCAGATCGTGATGGGCCTGGACGTGAACTGCTTCGCCTTCTTGGCGTTGCACAGGATCACGGCCCCGGCGCCGTCGCTGGTCGCGCAGATCTCGAGCAGGCGCAGCGGGTTGGTCACCATCGGTGAGGCGAGGACATCCTCGAGCGTGAACTCCTTCTGATAGCGCGCCAAGGGGTTCATCGACCCGTGCTTGCTGGTGGCTACCTTGACCATGGCGAGGTGCTCTTCGGTGATGCCGAACCTGTCCATCATCTTGCGGCACTCGAGGGCCCAGTACACCGGGTTCGGCAGGCCCATGAGCCAGCGCATGGTGTCGTCGGCCGGTACCGGCTCCTCGTGGTACGGCGGCAGGAAGGGAAAGAAACCCTTCGCCGACTTGTCGGCGGCGACGGCCAGCACGATGTCGGCCTGGCCGGAGGCGACCATGGCGGCGGCTACGGCGATGCAGGTGCCGCCCGTTGCGCAGGCGTTGTTGATGTTCATGGTGGGCACGCCGGTGTAGCCCATCACCTCGTCGATGTAGCTCCCGGCGTAGATACCCTTGCGCCCGCCCCAGTTCTGCGAACCGGAGACGACGATCTGGATGTCCTTCCAGGTGATGCCGGCGTCGCCCAGAGCCGCGTTGATCGCGTCCGACGCCATGTTGGTCCAGAACTTCTCGGGGAACTTGCCCCAAGGGTGCAGACCGGCTCCGATGATGGCGATGTCGTCCACGGTCACACCTTCCCGAACTTCCAGCCGACGAGCTCTTCACCGTTCGTGTTGGTGTAGAGCACGCGGATCACGGTCTTGACGGGCATGCCGATGGAGACCTCGTCGGGCGTGCAGTCGTCCATCATGCCGATGATGTGGATGCCCTCGGGCATCTTCACCGAGACCACCGGAGTGGGCTCCCAGTCCTCCCTGGACGCCACGAACGGCGGCGGCGGCGGATAGCTCATGTCCGAGTACGTGTCCACGATCCCCGTGGAGCTGAGGGCAACGTCCTCGACGTCCCGCTCGACGCAGTCGGGGTTGTGGCAGGTGAAGCTGCGCGGGAAGAAGTAGTCGCCGCACGACCTGCAGTGCGTGGCGATGATCTGGCCGTCTTCACCCGGCTCTGTCGGGGTGAAGAGCCCCTCTCCGAGGAGCACCCGTTTCTGCTCGTTGGTCTGGGCTTCTGTCATCTTGGCTCCTTGTGGGGTCCGCTGCGCGTGCGTCCGGTCAGAGGATGACCTTGGCCTCACGCAGCTCATCGATGCCGCCCGTGGTGTAGCCGAGCTCGCCGAGGATCTCGTCCGTCTGCTCGCCGAGACCCGGCGTCAGCGACTTGATCGCGGCGGGGTTCTGCACGAACTTGTTCGGAGAGTTGATCGTGCGGATCGTGCCCACGCCGGGCTGGTCGACCTCGGCGAAGAAGTCGTTGGCCAGCGCCTGCGGATCCTCGATCACCTGCTCGGGCGAGAGGATAGGGCCGTACATCAGGTTCTCGGCGCGCAAGCGTTCCTCCCACTCCGCATAGGTGCGCGACCTGAACACGTCGTTGAGCATCGGCGTGAGGACGTCGCGATGCTGCTGGCGCATGTCGGTGGTCGCAAAGCGCGGGTCCTCGGCGAGGTCCGGCCGGTCGAGGGCACGCGTGAAGGACTGCCAGAACTTGGCGCCGGCCGGATCGTGGGCCTTGGCGTAGCGGTCGGCCGCCGTGAGCTGCAGCCAGCGTCCGTCCTTGCACTCGTAGACGTCGTAGAACGGGTTGTCGGACTTGGATGGGTCCACCCGCCGCAGCGGCAGCCCGAAAAGGGCGTCCATGATGTCGGCGCCGACCATCCACACGCCGGTGTGGTACAGGTTGAACTCCACCTTCTGGCCCTCGCCTGTATGCTCCCGGTGATAGAGGGCCGCGCACATGCCGCCGAAGATCTGCATCGACGAGACGCGGTCGATGATGCCGGGCCGGGAGGCCGGCGGCGGCGTGCCCGGCACGCTCAGCATGTCCTGGATGCCGGAGCGCGCCCAGCCGGCGGCGAAGTCGTACCCGGCCATGTCCTTGTCCGGGCCTGTGGTGCCGTAGGCCGAGACGATGCCGTAGATGATGTTCTTCTTGTAGCCGCACAGGGTCTCGTAGTCGAGGCCGAGGCGCTCCAGGGAACCTGCCTGATAGTTGGTCAGGAACACGTCGTGGTCGCCGACCATCTTGTACACGATCTCCTTGCCGGCTTGCTGCCGGAGGTCGATCGCGATGCTCGTCTTGCTGCGGTTGTGCAGATAGAAGCCCGGGTTGATGTCGGTGCCGCGGAAGGTCCGCGACTGGTCGCCCGTGAGCGGCTCGATCTTGATCACGTCGGCGCCGCAGTCGCCCATCATGGACGACGCGGCCGGCACGGCCACGACGTGGCCCATCTCGATGACCTTCACGCCCTCCAGGATGTCCGTCATCTCACTCACGCTCACTGTCCGGTCTCAAAGCGGAACGTCTGGTCTGGGTCGATCACCGCAAGGATGCGGACCATGCAGCCGTCGCCGCCCGGCCAGCGCCACGGCAGCGCGAGGAAGGTGCAGCGCTTGCCCGTGACCTCGTCGAGGTCGCCGCCGACGTTCTCGATGCCGGGGATGCCACCCTGACACATGAGGATCTTGTGCGCCGGCTCCCAACTCGGGAAGTCCTCCTTGGGATCGCGGCCGGTCTCGGCCTTGTACTCGTCGATGAGGTGCGGCTGGCTCGGGCCGAGGCCGTGGTCGACCAGCTTGGTCGCGATCGGGTGGTCGTTTGCCTGGTGGCCGTAGCCGACCAGCTTGACCTTCTTGTCGACCAGCCATCGGGCGCCCTCGGCGCCCATGCCGCAGCCGTAGGCGAAGTACTCGTCGGTGTCGGCCCACAGGCGATGGAAGCCCGTGTTGATCATGACGATGTCGCCCTCTTCGATCCTGGGCGTCGCGTTCTCGAGATCCTCGGGAGTGATGACGCCCCACTTGCCCTTGGGGATGTCGACGCAGACGCCGGTGCCGACCAGGCGCCAGAGCGGGTAGTCGGCGATGCTCGGCGTGTTCTCGGTGACGTGGAGCGGCGCGTCCATGTGCGTGCAGCGGTGCATGATGCCCTCCCACTCCACCTCGTAGACGCCGTCCTTGGCGTGGAACTTGCTGACCTTGACGTTGACGCTCGGAGTGGACGGCCACTCCGGGATGAACTGGGTGAACGTGTGGCTCAGGTTGAAGACCTTCAGACTCATATCCGGTGTCCCTTCAGATTCGGCGGGCGGTCAGTTGCCGGGGCCGATACGGCACGTGCCGGACCGGTCGACCATGGCGATCATCCGCACCGGGCAGGCGTCGCCGTGCTCGAACTTCCACGGCGTCGCGGCCAGCGTGGCGCGCTTGCCCTTGAGCAGGTCGACGTCGCCGCCCACCTGCTCCACGGTCGGGATGCCCGCGCCGAGGAGTACCTTGTGCGCGACGTTCCACTCGGGGAATTCCTGCTTCGGGTCCTTGCCGGTGACGGCTTGGTACTCTCCCGGCAGCCGCTTCATCTGCGGGCCGCCGCGATGCGGGCCCATCGAGGTCGCCAGCGGATGGTCGACCTGCGGCGTGTCCACAGCCACCAGCTTGACGTCCATCGAGACGAGCCACTCGGCGGCGTCCTTGGAGAGTCCCGGCGACTCGCCCCAATACTCGAGCGCGTCGGAGTACTTGTGGTGCCAGCCGGTCACGATGACGACGATGTCGCCCTTCTTGATCTCCGGCTCGGCCACCTTCAGGTCGGCCGCCGTGACGAGCTCCCAGCGCGCCTTGGGCACGTCGACGACGGCGCCGTTGCCGAACAGGCGATCGACGGAGACGCCGGCGAGGTCGGCGCCCTTCTGGACAAGATGGATCGGCGCGTTCATGTGCGTGCCGGTGTGCAGGCTGGTGGTCACCCGCCAGGCGAGCACGCCGTGCTGGGCGTGCTTGACGGCGCGCTGCATGCGCACGTCGAGCTGGCCCGGCATGGACGGGACACCGTGCCCCCACACGTGGCCGAGCTCGACGAGCTCCAGCCCCGAGTAGGGGTCCTTGACGATTCCTGTCATTGGTCGCTCTCCTTCGTGGTCGTGTGGCCGGGAGCCCCGGGAAGCCGGGCGCTACCCTTCCGTCTCGATGATCGTGCTCATGCCCTGGCCGCCGGCGATGCAGATGCTCGCGAGCCCGTAGCGGGTGCCTCGCCGGTGCATCTCGTGGAGCAGGGTGGTGAGGATGCGGGCGCCCGAACAGCCCAGGGGGTGGCCGAGAGCGATGGCGCCGCCGTTGACGTTGAGGATGTCCTCGTCGAGCCCGAGGTCTCTGATCACGGCGATGGTCTGCGCCGCGAACGCTTCGTTGACCTCGACGAGGCCGAGGTCGGACAGGCGGAGGCCGGCCCGATCGAGCGCCTTGCGCGTGGCCGGGACCGGACCGATGCCCATGATCCGCGGGTCGACGCCGGCGACCGCGTGCGCGCGAACGGTCGCAAGGGGCGTGACGCCACGCTCTCTGGCCGCCGCCTCCGCCATGACGACCAGGCAGGCGGCGCCGTCGTTGCGGCCGGAGGAGTTGCCGGCCGTGACGCTGCCGCCCTCCCTGAAGACCGCGGGCAGGGCGGCGAGCTGCTCGAGGCTGGTGTGGCGCGGGTACTCGTCGGCGGCGAAGACGGCGGGCGGACCCTTCTTCTGCGGCGCCTCGACCGGCACGATCTCGTCCCTGAAGCGGCCGCTCTCGATAGCCGCCCAGGCGCGCTCCTGGCTGCGCAGCGCGAACGCATCCTGCTCCTCCCGGGAGATCTCGTACTGCTCGGCCAGGTTCTCGGCCGTGAGCCCCATGGTGAGGTCGCCGTACACCTCGTACGGCTGCGAGCGCGGCTGGCTCTCCGTGTTCGGGTCGACAACCACGCTGTTGCCGGAGACGAAGCCGAAGCGGGCGCCGCGCAGGTAGTACGGCGCCAGGCTCATGCTCTCAACGCCGCCGGCGACGACGATCTCCGCCTCGCCGCAGCGAATGGCCTGCACGGCGTTGGCCACGGCCTGCAGGCCCGAGCCGCACTGGCGCATGACGGTATAGGCCGGCACCTCCACGGGGAACCCGGCCCTGAGCGCCGCCACGCGCGCGAGGTTGGCGGCGTCGGCACTCTGCTTGGTCTGACCGAAGATGACTTCGTCCACCGCCGCCGGGTCCAGGCCGGAGCGCTCCAGCGCGGCCGTGATGACCACCCTGGCGAGCTCCTCCGGTTGGACGTCCTTCAGCGTGCCGCCGAGGCGGCCGAGCGCCGTGCGAACGGCGGAGACGATGACGACGTCGTTCATGTGCGCCTCACGACCTCACCTCACGCGAACGACATCATGCCGCCGTCGACGTACAGGACCGTGCCGGTGATGAAGTCAGAGGCGGCTGAGGCGAGGAACACTGTCGGACCGACCAGATCGGCGATCTCGGCCATGCGCCCCATCGGCACGTTGAGCAGCATGCGCTCGTAGCGGTCGGCCTCGTCGCGGATGCGGTCCGCCGTCATCGGCGTGATGGTGATGATGGGGCCGAGCGCGTTGACGTTGACCTTGTGTGGGGCCAGCTCGGCGGCCAGCTGTTTGGTGATCATGTCCACGGCGCCCTTGCTGGCGCAGTAGGCGCTGTTGCCGCCCGAGGCCGCACGCTGGCCGCGCACCGACGAGAGATTGATGATCTTGCCGCCGCCCTGCTTGACCATCTGCGCGCCGAACACCTTGCAGGTCATCATCACGCCACGGACGTTGACGCTGAACAGCTTGTCCCACTCGTCCATGGGGAACTCGACCGCGGGGGCCTTGAAGTTGTAGCCCAGCGCGTTGACGAGGATGTCGACGCGGCCCATGTCGGCGACTGCGGCGTCGACCAGAGCGTGCACGCTGTCATCGCGGGTGCAGTCGACCAAGTAGCTGCGCACGTCGCGTCCGCTGTCCTCGATCAGGGTGGCGGATATCTGCTCGAGGGCGTCGGAGTTCACGTCCGCGATGGCGACCTCGGCGCCGTACCGGAGGAGGCCGGCGGAGATGCCGCGGCCCATGCCGCCGGCGCCGCCGACGACGACGGCCTTCTTGCCGTGCAGAGAGAAGAGGTCTTCCATTGCGTGCTTCCCTTCCTGGTTCATCATTTCTTCACGACGCCGAGAATGGTCCTGGCCTCGTCCGGCGTGGCCGGCTCGAGCATGAGCTCCCTGGCGATGCGAACGGTGCGTTCGACCAGCTGCGCGTTGCCGCTGACGGGCTCACCTTTGGCGTAGTAGACGTTGTCCTCCATGCCGACGCGCACCGCGCCGCCCATGACCATCCCCATGGTGGTGAGCGGAAGCTGGGCGGCGCCCGTGGCCGTGGTGTTGAAGTAGCAGTCCTCGGGGAGGAACTGGTGCATCGACACCAGCGTCTCGGGCGTGGCCTCGACGGCGCCCTGGTGCTTCATGCCGAGCACCAAGTTGACGTAGTAGGGAGGCTCGGCGAGGCCTTTGGCGATCAGGTTGCGCACGTCCCGGTACATGCTCTGGGAGTAGCACTCCATCTCCGGCTTGATCCTCATCGCCTGCATCTTCGCGGCCCACGCCTCGATATCGGCGCTCATGTTGACGAACGGCTCGCCGGCGTTGGGGCCCGATTGCCGCATCAGCGTCCCCATGTTGAGCGACGCCATCTCCGGGTCGGCGTCGAGACACGAGACACGCTCCTCGATGGTCAGGTTGGTGCCGCCGCCGGTCGAGAACTGGACGATGACGTCGCTGCACCGAGCCCTCACGGCCGCCAGGATCTCCTCGAACTTCTCCCTGGTCCCGCATGGCGTGCCCTGCTCGTCGCGCGCGTGGATGTGGACGATGGCGGCGCCGGCGTCGTGGCACTGGCGGGAGGCGCGCGCGATCTCGTCCGGCTGCTCCGGCACGTTGGGGTTGATCGCCTTGGTGACGAACGCCCCGTTCAGTGACGCGGTGATGATGACCTTGCCCGAAGGCAGCTTCACGGCCTTCCCTTCATGTGTCCGCCGGCGGCCGGCGCCTGCGGCGTCCCCGACTTCGGGGCCGGCAGCAGCGAGCCGCTGCTAGATGCGCTGGTGGATGTGACCCCTCGCCCGGCCGAAGACCTCGATGAGGGCGTCGTCCCGGGCCCCGAGGACCTCCCTGGGATCGCGGCCGCTGTAGTCGAAGAAGCCCTTGCCGCTCTTGACGCCCATCTCGCCCTTCTCGACGTGCTCGGCGAGACTGCGCGGCGAGTTGTCGAGCGGCGGCTCGAGGAACTCGGCGTTCTGCAGATTGCTGAGGCTCAGGTCGAGGCCCGTGAAGTCGTACCGCTGTACGAACCCGAGCACCATGGCCCTCGGGATGATGCTCGCCTTCACCGCGAGGTCGAGCTGCTCGGCGGTCATGTAGCCGTTGTCGAGCAGGAAGAAGACCTCGCGGCCGATGATCCGCAGGAGCCGGTTGACGCAGAAGCCCGGTACGAACTTCTCCATCACCACGGGCACCCGGTCGAGCTTCTCGAGGAGCGTGACGACGAGCTCCACGGTCTCCGCCGAGGTCCGCGGCCCCTTCACCACCTCCACGAGCGGGATGATGTGTGGAGGCGCGAACCAGTGAGCGATGACCGTGTTCGGAAGGCGCCGCTCGGGGACCGCCTCGTAGATGTCGAGGTACGACGTCGTGCTCGTGAACACGGCGTCGTCCGGGCACGCCTCGTCGAGCTCGTGGAAGACGTCACGCTTGACATCCATGTTCTCGGCGACGGTCTCGACGACCAGACTGGCATCGGCCCCCGCCCGCGCCAGGTGCCGTGTGGGGCTGATGCGCGCCAGCGCCGCGGTCGCCTCGTCGGCGCCGAGTAGCCCGTGCCTCACGAACGTCTCCAGGTTGGCGACGGTGACGGACATGGCCCGCTCGAGCGTCGCCTGCGAGCGAGAGTACAGGGACACCGGGTATCCGGCGCCGGCGAACACCTGGGCGAGACCAGGCCCCATCGTGCCGGCCCCGATCACCGCTACCTTCCGGACGTCCCCGACATCCACTCCGAAGCCCCTCGCATTCGGCGCCGCTCGGCCAGCGCAATGGTATTTTCATATCAGATTATCGCAAACGCATGCCGCAAGGCAATGCGACGTTGCGGTCTGAGCGTGCGGAGTGCCGGCGTCGGGGTGAGCTGCGCGCCGTCGCTGCTCACGCTGCGGAGCAGGGGACCCAGGTAGAGGCTACCGTGTGTCGTCGCTCGCCGCGGAGAACCCGAAGAACGCCGAGAACGAAGCCGAGACGTCCCTGACGGCGGCGGCGCAGTTCTCACGGGCCTCGGCGTCGAAGCGCCCCGTGGGCACGACCACGGCCAGCGTGGCGATGACCTTGCCGGTCTGGTCGCGGACGGGCGCGGCGCAGGCACAGGTGCCCGCGTCGCGCTCCTCGAGGTCAAAGGCGACGCCATGCCGCCGCGCCTCCTCGAGCGTTTGACGCAGCTCGTCGGGGTCGGTGATCGTCTCGGGCGTACGACGCTCGAGCACCGAGTTGACGATCGCCTCGCGCTCCTCGTCTGTCTTGCAGGCGGCGAACATCTTGCCGTGCGCGTTTGCCGTGTCGCCGATGATGCGCCCGACCGCCACCTCTCGCCTGTGCGGGCGGATCGATTCGAGCATGGCGACGCAGACGGCCACGCCGTCGACCTCCACGGCCAGCGTGGCCGACTCCGCCGTCTCGTCCACCAGCGACTGGAGGTACGGCTGAGCCATCGCGACGAGCTCCGCGTAGCCCTCCGAGAGATAGGTGGACGCGAGGAGCGCCGGCCCGAGGCGATACTTGCCGGACACCTGGTCGGTGACCAGATAGCCGGCGCCGAGAAGGGTCCGGGCCATGCGATAGGCCGTCATGCGCGGCAGCCCGAGCTCGGCCGTGATCTCGTCAAGACTCCACTCGCGGTTCTCGGCGTCGAAGAGCGAGAGCACAGCCAGCCCCTTGGCCAGTGCCTGGACGACGAACTGGCTGTCGCCGCGATCTCCTGCATCCCTGCCGCGGCCGCGCTTGGTCTGGGTAGTGGATCGGCGCGGTGACATCGACGTCCTTTCTCCGGATCGGCCCCTAACTGGTATGATAGTACCGTGACGGCGTGACGGCGCCCGCCGCCCCCCTCCGCCTCACGACGTGAACATGGCGTCCAGATCGGCATCGCTGACGTCGTACACGTTCCCGCTGGGCGCCACCGGCTCCTCGAGCAGGAACGCGGGCATCCGGTCGTCGGCGGCGGTGAACCCGGCGCGGCGGTTGAAATCCCGTTCCATGACCACGACGTCCCTGCCCATGCTGATGAGGTAGTCCTCCGGGAGCTCCTTGCCGGTGATCGCCGAGACCGCGGCCACGAAGTGCCCCTGGAGCTCGGGCATGTCGAGCGCGGGCAGCGTCGCGAACAGGCACATGCCGAGCGCGTCGATGGCAGCGAAGTAGCACTGGAGGAACTCGGACATCCCCGCTTGTCCCTCGGGCGAGCCGGGGTCGTAGCCCGGGTTGGCCGGACTCGGCAGCGCGTTGCCGCACGTGTGGTCCGCCCCCTGTGGCGCCGTGGCATAGGTGGTGCCCGTCCCCTTGAGGACGCGCGGGTCGTAGGCAGCCATGCCCTGGCGCTTCACGGCCGGGATGCGCGTGACGCCGAGCGCCTCGCCGGTGTCGCAGCAGCCGTTGGCGATGAGCGCCGCGTTGGGGTCGCCATCGAGCAGCTTCCCGAGGAGTCCGCGCACCGCGGCGCCGTCGCCCCAGGGGATCATGCCGCCCTCCATGGCCACACCGAGTGCGGCGCCGACCTCCATGGTGTCGAGGCCGAGGTCGTCGCAGAGCCGGTCGACCTTGGCGATGTGGTCGAGGTCGTCGATGGCGCAGTTCGCGCCGATGAGGCCGATCGTCTCGAACTCCATGCCGGAGGTGATCTCGTTGCCGTCGGCGTCCGTGTAGATCTGGGAGCAATTGACGATGCAGCCGGCCATGCAGCTGTGCTTGGCCTCGGCATTCGGCCGCTCCGCGAGCAGCTCGGCCATGTGCTCGCCGCTGATCGCCTGGGCGCCCTCGAACTGCCCGGCCGAGAAGTTCCTCGTCGAGAGACAGCCGATGGACTGGGTCACATTGACCAGGAACGGAGATCCCAGTGCCTCGAGGGCGGCCATGGCCGGATGCGACAGGATGCCCTTGGTGAGGGCGCTCGACGATGCCTTGAGGCCGTCCCGGTCGGCGACCTTCACGCCCGGTCCCCCCTCCCCGTCGACGACGATGGCCTTGACGTTCTTGGAGCCCATCACGGCGCCAAGACCGCCGCGAGCCGCAGCGCGCAGATGGAAGTCGGGGGAGGTGGTGATGACCGCCGCGGCCTTGAAGCCCAACTCGCCCGCTGGGCCGATGCAGATGATCGACACCTTGTCGCCGTACTTCTCGCGCAGGCGGGCGACAGTCTCGTAGGACCCGAGCCCCCGAAGATCCCCCGCGGGGACGACCCGAGCACCGGTCGCGTCGATCTCGACGACGCTGAGCGCGTCGGCGCGGCCGGTCAGCTTGATGCCACGCAGGTCGAGCTTCGACATGGTGCGAGCGGTGGAGCCTCCCGAGTTGGCCTCCTTGATGCCGCCGGTGAGCGGGCTCTTGGCGCCGACCGAGAGCCTGCCGCCGTTCGGCACCATGGTGCCCGCATACAGCCCGGCGGCGAAGACCAGCACGTTGTCGGGGCCGAGCGGATCGGCCTTGGGGTCGACCTCCTCGGCAACGATAGCCGAGGTGAGCGCGTGGCCGCCGAGCATCTCGTGGTCCACGGTCAACGGTCCTTTGGTGGCAGAGCGCCGGGTCAGATCGACGTGAAGAAGGTCGGGCATGACGGTCTCCCTTTCTCGCCCTGAGGGAATGATATCTCGATATCGCATGCTGGGAATTCCGCTCATTGTCCTGCATGCCCGGCGGAGATGCAATAGCTGCGGTTCGCGTCAGACCGGCGGAGGAGCCCCAAGCAGGGCGGGCGGGGGCGGTCCTCCTGGGAGACTGCAGCGATGTCGGGCCGGCGCCGCACGCTGCGGCGGGCGCCGGCCCGTCTCTCAGGCCTTCTCGAGTACCACCGTCCCGGCGTTCACGCTCGCGTCCACCCTCACCGTCATCTCGGCCGGTCTGTAGCCCGCGGCCTCGATCCGGAGGGAGTACTCACGGCCCGGCTCGAGGTGGTCGACGAGCACCTCGCCGAAGACGTCGGCGGTCGCCTCACCCAGGGCGCCGCCGTCAAACGCCACGGTCAGCGTGGCGCCCTCGGCGCACTCATCGGTGTCGCCGAAGACCACCGAGCAGGCGACGAAGGCCTTCTCCCAGCGATGCAGGTTCTTGTAGTAGACGCGCGGCTTGGTGCCGAGCGAGTCGCGGTAGCGCTCGAGACCTTCCGCCGCGACCATGGCCTCCACCTCGGCGTCGTCGACGAGGTGGAGCTTGATCGCGTCGGTCGGGCAGACCTGGCTGCAGCGCGTCTCGGTCCAGCCCTCG
>DASRZL010000113.1:0-8534 GCA_035686425.1 Thermoleophilia bacterium | reverse complement strand
CTTGAGGCGGTCGAGGAGGACCTCCTTGACCTTGGCGGTCAGCTCGTCCTGCTCCCAGATGAGGTACATCAGGTGGATGTAGCGCTCGGCGGTGGCCATCTCCTCGAGCAGCGCGGGGAACTTCTGCGCGCCGGCCGTGTAGATGTCGACGCTGTCGGCGGGGAGTGGCGACACCCCGCCTTCGGTGCGTCCCACCGACTGGATGTGCGCGCCCGGCGTGCCGGCGAGGTCAGTCACGGCCGCCTCGGTGAACTCCGTGTTGGCGGCCTGCACCGGCTCCAGCGATTCGGCGGCGACCGCGTCCATCTGGGCCATGATCTTCCTCCGCCGCGGTGAGTCGCGGCGGAAGTTCCGGCCGATGAAGAAGTAGGCGATGATCCCGAGGACCGGGAAGAGCAGCACGACGAAGAGCCAGGCCAGGACCGTGCTCGGATCGCGGTCGTCGGTGGCGAGGACGATAACGACCGATGCGATCGCCAGAAGAAGGAGGAGGTCGACCACCCAGAAGCCCAGGCTGAAGAAGTTCTGGGTAAAGAACGACCCCATCAGGACAGCGCCGGAGCTTGCGATCATCATGTCTCCCCATACGTTGGCCGGTACCGGCGCATTCTCTCACACAATCGTTGCGCGTCACCAAGTGGTCAGCCGCGGTCCTTTTGTCGGCGCCGCAGGTGGTGCAGAGCCCAGATGATGAAGCCGGGGATGGCGGAGGCCGCGACCGCGATCGCCAGGGCGACGGCCAGGTAGTCCTGCACCCACGGGACGTTGCCGAAGAGGTAGCCCGCGCCGAGGAAGATCGTCACCCAGAGGACCGCGGCCAGGGCGGCGAAGGCCAGGTAGCGATGGAGCTCCATCCTGGTCATGCCGGCGACGAAGGGCACGAGGGTGCGGACGATGGGGAGGAAGCGGCAGGTCACGATGGCCAGGCCGCCGTGCTCCTCGTAGAACTCGTGCGCCTGCTGCACGTGCTCCGGCTTCAGATACTTGCGGGGTTTGCTCAGCAGATGCCGGCCGATCCAGCGGCCGAGGAGGTAGTTGACCACGTCGCCGAGAAAGGCCGCTCCGACGAGCAGTGGCCAGAGCACCGCGATGTTCAGAATGCCGGCGCCGGCGAGCGTTCCGCTGGTGAGCAGCAGGGATTCGCCGGGCAGGAAGGGCGCGACCACGAGACCGGTCTCGGCGAAGATGGTCGCGAAGACGGCGGCGTAGGCCCACAGGCCCAGCGCTTCGACCGCCTGTGTGAGGTAGGTGTCGAGGTGCAGGAGGTAGTCGAGCAGCCGATCCACGCGGCCACCGGCCTTCGGTCAGATGCCTGGTGCCGGCCTGAGACTACGGCTCAGGCCGGCACCTCGGATGGCCCGCCGGCGGCCGCCCCACCGGCGGCAGCGGCCTTCTCGTCGCGCCGGAACAGACGTCGCGCCTTGTACACCGTGCGGTACCGGTCGTACAGCACGATGACGAGCGTCAGCAGGTACGAGAAGAAGAGCGTCATGCCGAACGGCGTGCGTGCGCTGCGGACGCCCAGCCAGCGGTCCAGCGCCTCGAGCACAAGGACGATGACGAGGTTGACCACGAGCATCGTCACGAGTTCCCCGGCGAGCAGCCGCCAGCTGCGGCCGCGCAGCGCCATCCACTGGCTCACGGCGGCGTTGATGACCGTGAAGATCACCACGCCGACGGCGATGCGCAGCGGGTTGGCGGTCCCGCCCGTGATCATCATGCCGAAGATGACGCAGAGGATCGCCGTGAGCGCGATCTTCTCGCGGAGGGCCCAGCCGAAGATGCTCGTCTCGGCGCGGACCTTGCGATATGGCTCCGCGCCGTGCAGCTCCGGCGGCAGCGGGTCGGCCCCGAAGTGCGGACCGTGGTCGAACTTCGGCGCCTTGCGTGTGATGACCCAGTAGACGACGGCAGCGAGGATCGCGATGACGGCGATCGCCGCGACGAGCACCCACGGCCGGTTGGCGATCGCCGTGCTCCAACCGTCGGTCGCGTTCACGCCGAACAGCGTCTCCTTGATGAAGTCGGTCATGTCGAGCTGGGCGATGTGGATCCACCACTCCTGCGGCAGCTTGATGAAGATCCAGATGCCGGCCGTCGCCAGGATCACCGTCCACTTGCCCATGCGGTTTGTGTTCCAGCCCAGCCGCACGAGCTCGACGAAGAGGAAGAAGTACTCGAAGGTGTTCGGGAAGATGAACAGCATCGCCCGCACCTGCGTGAGTTCGAAGGCGATCACGCCGATCATCCGGTAGTAGAAGAGGAACTGGTTCATCCGGAACGCCGTCTGATTGGTCCAGTTGCGGAGGGTCGAGAGATAGGCGACGGAGAGGTAGTACACGTCGAGCGCCTTGTCGTAGGACTGGTAGCCGTCCAGCGGGATGGCCGGAAACTGCTGAAAGATGCTCTGGTCGACCGCGTCGAGGATCAGGCAGGCGAGCAGAGCCGGCACGGGGAAGTAGGGGATCAGGAGCGGGAGGAACAGCCGCGCGCCGACGACCAGTATGACGATGATCCACTCGGTGGTGCCCACGCCGGTCCGCGCTCAGTCGTCGCCCGCGGCCGGCTGCTCGTGGCCGAGGTCGTGTATCTCGTCCTTGAGGACGTTCTCGAACGCCGCGTCGTCGCGCACCGGCGTCACCGGTTCCTGCGAAGCCATGACTTGACGTCCCTGTTCGTCGACGGCGACCACATGATCCTGCTTGGCGGCCTGCCCGTCGGCGACGTCGGGAACGACCTTCTGGCTGCGGCGCATGAGGCGGAAGATGAGGATGCCGAAGCCCAGGACGAGCAGAACGGTCACGATGATGATGACGCCCAGTGTCACGCCGACCTCCCCCTCGGATGCCCTGCCGACGCTAGCGTAGCCCGCAGCGCACCCGCATGTCCACGCGCCCTGGCTGCCGTACCTTGGCCTCAGCCCTGTCGACCGCTTGGTCGGCAGCCTCCTCGCCGAGATCGGCATGGTGATATCCTTTCCCGCACCTACAACAACGATGGGAAGAGGAGTGCGAATGAGCGAAATGATGGTTCTGGGTTTCGAGAACGAGATGGAGGCCGACAGGTTCGGTCTCAAGCTCGCCGAGCTGCAGAAGGACATGATCGTCCAGCTGAGCGACGCGGCCGAGGTCGTGCGCGATGCGGACGGTAAGCCGCACGTCAAGCACGGTGGGAGCATCGTCGGCGTCGGCGCCATGGGCGGCGCCTTCTGGGGCATGCTCTTCGGCCTGCTCTTCCTGGTGCCGTTCCTCGGCATGGCCATCGGGGCCGGTATGGGCGCCCTCTTCGGCAAGCTCGGCAAGACCGGCGTCGACAAGGAAGTCCTCCAGCAGATGGGCGACGCGGTGCCGCCGGGCAAGGCCGGCTGGTTCCTCATCATCGAGCAGCTCACGGAGGACAAGTTCCTCGCCGCCATCGAGGGCACGAACGCCACCCTCGTCCGCTCCAACCTCACGGAGGAGCAGGAAGCGGAGCTCAAGCACGCGTTCGGCGCCAAGCACCACAAGAAGGACGCCAAGACCGCCTGACGAGAGTCAGGGTGTCTTCGTGAGTCACGCCGGGCGGGCGGCCCTTCGGGTCGCCCGCCCGGCGTCCGCTCTACTGAGAATCGCCGCCGGCCCCCCATGGAGCCCGCCGGCGCCCACGGGGGCGAGATGGCAGAGCAGAAGAAGCCGGCCAAGACCAAGCATAGGAAGAACCGCCTCGAGGCGTTCAGCGACGGCGTGTTCGCCATCGCCATCACCCTGCTCGTGCTCGAGATCGCCATCCCGGTGGAGAAGGGTGAAGGCGAGAGGCTGCTGAGCGGGCTCCTGCACGAGTGGCCGGTCTACCTCGCCTACTTCATCTCGTTCATGACCATCGGCGCGGTATGGATGGAGCACTCCTCGCTGGTGGATGCAATCGACCACATCGACGGCGTCTTCATGCGGCTCAACCTGGTGCTGCTGCTCTTCTGTGCCTTCTTGCCGTTCCCGACGCGGATCATGAGCGAGTTCGCCGGCGACGTCGCGGGAGAGCGCGTGGCGGTGGTGTTCTACGGCCTCGTGCTGCTGATGATGACGCTGATGCTGCTGGTGATGGGGCGTCATGCCGAGAGCGAGGGTCTGTTCGGTGACGACCTCGAGGACGAGCGCAAGGAGAAGGCCCGGGTCAAGTACCAGCTGCTGCCGGGCCTCATCGCCTACATCGTCGGCGGCGCGCTCGGGCTGCTGTCGCCGAAGCTCGGAATCGTCATCTATCTGCTCATCGCGATCTATCTCGCGATCCCGATCCGCGACGTGACCCGGCTGTACCGCAAGCGAGCCTGAGCCGGGTCACACGTAGTGCGTCACGCTGAGAGCGGGCGGCACTGAGCCGGCACGGCGAGACCCCGAAGCGGGGGAACTGATGGACCACAAGACGACGTCGGGCGCGTCCGGCGGCAGCGGTGCGGCGGCCGCCGCCAAGGCCGGCGCGGGGCTGATCCTCTTCACGCTGGCGGCCGGCCAGTTCCTCATGGCTCTGGACTCATCGGTCATGAACGTCTCCATCGCGACCGTCGCCGAAGACCTCGGGACGACCGTGCAGGGCGTGCAGACGGCGATCACCCTGTACACGCTGGTCATGGCCAGTCTCATGATCCTCGGCGGCAAGATCGGCGGCATGATCGGCCGCAAGCGCGCCTTCTCCATCGGCTGCATCATCTACGGTTGCGGCTCGATGACCACCGCCTTGGCTCCGAATCTGCCGGTGCTCATCTTCGGCTGGTCGTTCCTCGAGGGCATCGGCGCCGTGCTGATCATGCCGGCGATCGTCGCGCTGGTGGCGAGCAACTTCCCGCCCGCAGGACGTCCTCGCGCCTACGGACTGGTGGCTGCCGCGGCGGCCATCGCCATCGCCGTCGGACCCGTCATCGGCGGGTTCATGACCACGTACTTCTCGTGGCGCTACGTCTTCGCCGGCGAGGTGATCGTCGTCATCGCCATCCTGTTCCTGGCGCGACGCGCGGCCGACGAACCCGTCGGCAAACGTCCGCACCTCGACCTGCTCGGCGTCGTCGTGTCCTCGGCGGGTCTGGCGCTCGTCGTGCTCGGCGTGCTCATGTCGTCGACGTGGGGATGGTTCCTGCCCAAGGAGGGAGCGACGTCCTTCCTCGGTCTCTCCCTGACGATCTGGTTCATCATCGCCGGCCTCTTCCTCCTCTGGTTGTTCATGCGCTGGCAGCAGCGACTCGAGCGCACCGGCAAGGAGCCGCTCATCGCCCCGTCGCTCTTCAGCCACAGGCAGCTCACGGGCGGCCTCATCACCTTCCTCTTCCTGTTCTTGATTCAGGCGGGGGTCTTCTTCACCGTGCCGCTGTTCCTCTCGGTGGTGCTCGGGCTATCGCCCATGGAGACGGGCCTGCGGCTGGTGCCGCTGTCTCTGGCGCTGCTCGTCGCCGCCGCCGGCGTCCCGCGATTCCTCCCGCAGGCCAATCCGCGACGTGTGGTTCGCGTCGGCCTGCTGGCCCTGACCGCCGGACTCCTCGTGCTGATCGGCAGTCTCGAGGTCGGCGCTGACGCCTCCATCGTGTTCGTCCCGATGATGATCATCGGGCTCGGCATCGGGGCGCTGGCGTCGCAGCTGGGCAACGTGACCGTGTCGGCCGTGCCGACCGAGCAGAGCTCGGAGGTCGGTGGCCTGCAGAACACGGCCACCCAGCTGGGAGCCTCGCTGGGGACCGCGCTTGCCGGTTCGGTGCTCATCGCGGCCCTGACGGCGTCGTTCCTGTCCGGCATCGAAGCGAACCCAAACGTGCCCCAGGCGCTGAAGGATCAGGCGAACGTGAACCTGGCCGCGGGCGCTCCCTTCATCTCCGGTCCCGACGTCGAGGCGCTGATGAAGGACGCCGGTGTCTCGGCCGACGTGACCGACGAAGTCGTCGCGCAGAACGAGGAGTCTCAGATCGACGGCCTGCGCTCAGCGATGTCGGTGCTTGCGGTAATCGGTGTGATCTCCCTGTTCTTCACGGGGCGGATACCCAAGGAGCAGCCGGGCTCGGCCCCGGCTCCGGCCTAGACCCCGGGGTCCGAGGCGGCTCCGCACAGGAGTCTTCACGTAGTATGGCCCGATGAGCACGGCAGGCAGCAGGCGGGTCGAACGCTGGGTCCCCGGCGTGCGCGTCGTGCGCACCTACGAGCGCCGCTGGCTGCGCCCGGACCTCGTGGCCGGTATGGTGCTTGCCGCGATCCTCGTGCCCCAGGGAATGGCCTACGCCGAGCTGGCCGGCCTGCCTCCGGTCACGGGCCTGTACACGACGATCGCCTGTCTCGTCGCCTACGCCATCTTCGGTCCTTCACGCGTGCTCGTCCTGGGGCCCGACTCGTCGGTCTCGCCCCTGATCTTCGCCGCCATCGTGCCGCTCATGGCCGGCGGCGACCCGGCGACCGCCATCGCCCTTGCGGGGATGCTGGCGCTGTTCGTCGGCCTCATCGAGATCGGCCTGGGACTCGGCAAGCTCGGCTTCGTGGCCGACCTGCTCTCGAAGGAGGTCCAGGTCGGCTACATGAACGGCCTCGGCATCACCATCATCGTCGGCCAGCTGCCCAAGCTGTTCGGCTTCTCCACCGACGCCGACACCTTCATCGACGAGGTTCGGGCGTTCGTCGCCGGCCTCGACCAGACCGACGCGGCGACGCTGGCCGTCGGCAGCGCCTGTCTGCTCGTCCTGCTGGTGCTGCCGCGGTTCACGCGCCGTGTTCCGGCCGTGCTCGTGGCCGTCGTCGGCGCCACGATCGTCTCCGCTGCCCTCGGGCTCGCCGATGAGGGCGTGAAGATGGTCGGTTCCCTGCCGCAGGGCGTGCCCACGCCGGCCCTTCCCTGGACCAGCATCGCCGACGTGGGTCCGCTGCTCATCGCCGCCGTCGGCATCACGCTCGTCTCCCTCACCGACACCATCGCCACCTCGACGAGCTTCGCCGCCCGGCGCGGCGATGAGGTCGACCCCGACCAGGAGATGATCGGCATGGGCGCCGCGAACATCGCCGCCGGGTTCTTCCAGGGCTTCGCCGTATCCACCAGCAGCTCGCGCACGGCGGTGGCCGAACAGTCGGGCGCCAAGAGCCAGGTCACCGGCCTGGTGGGCGCCGGCCTCGTCGCGGCGCTCCTGCTGTTCCTCAATTCGCTGCTCGCCGACCTGCCCCAGACCACGCTGGCCGCGGTTGTGATCTTCGCCGCCCTCTCGCTGATGGACTTCGGCATCCTCGGCCGGTACTACCGGGTGCGCAAGTCTGCGCTCGCGCTCTCACTCATCGCTACCCTGGGGGTGGTGCTCTTCGGCGTGCTGTGGGGGATCGCCATCGCCGTCATCCTGGCGATCCTCCTCGTCTTCCGGCGTAGCTGGTGGCCGCACGGATCCGTGCTCGGCCGCGTCGCCGGGCTGCCCGGGTGGCACAGCATCGCCACGTATCCGGATGCCGCCCAGATCCCGGGGATCATCGTGTATCGCTGGGAGGCCCCACTCTTCTTCGCCAACGCCGGCAGGTTCCGCGACCAGGTCCGCCATCTGGCGCGCACCGAGCAGGTCTCCTGGGTCGTCCTCCAATGCGAGGCGATCACCGACATCGACGTCACGGCGGCCGACATGCTCGAGCAGCTGGACAACGAGCTGAACGCACAGGGGGTGCACCTGGCGTTCGCCGAACTGCGCAGCCGGCTTCAGGACCGCGTCTGGCGCTACGGGTTGTTCGAGACGCTCGACAGCGACCACTTCTACCCCACCCTCAAAGCAGCCGTCAGGGCAGTCGAGGCCATTGGGCCTCTGCCGCCGGCCGCCGAGACGTCCGGCAGGCACGGGCAGAAGCACCAGAAGCACGAAGGTGACGGCTCGGGCAGCTGAGCGGAAACGGGGCGGGGTGGAGACATCGCCCTCACCCCGGCCGCCGTGCCCGGCAGGCCGGCACACCTTCGCGCCGTCCCGACCTCAGGTGACGGACCCCTGGGCGGGATCACGTCTTCGATGTTAACGCGCGCGCCGAGACGGCAAGGATGAACGTCAAGCAGAAGGCTGGATAGTCGGCGGCCAACGTGGCGCGACATCGCAGTGACCTCCGGAAAGGGGAATGGACCGATGGGGAAGAAATCCAAGAAATCCAAGAAGTCCAAGACTGTGCACGAGGCGACGGGGTCGGACGTGGCCTTGCCGTCGTCGGGCGGCCCGGATGAAGACGCTGCCCCTTCCGCCACGCCCAGGATGAAGCGCAGAGAGTACGAGGAGGAGATGCGCGTCCTGCAGGGTGAGCTCGTCGCCATGCAGGAGTGGGTCAAGGCCACCAGAGCCAGGGTCTGCATCGTGTTCGAAGGCCTGGATTCCGCGGGCAAGGGCGGCACGATCAGGCGGATCACCGAGCGGACGAGCCCGCGGGTGTTCAAGCACATCGCCCTGCCGGCCCCGAGCGATCGGGTCAAGTCGCAGATGTACGTGCAGCGCTACATGGCCCACTTCCCGTCGGCCGGCGAGGTCGTGATCTTCGACCGCAGCTGGTACAACCGCGCCGGCGTCGAGCCGGTCATGGGCT
>DASRZL010000112.1:0-2449 GCA_035686425.1 Thermoleophilia bacterium | reverse complement strand
GCCGCAGCAGCCGGCGTCCGCGGCCTCGTCGAGGCGGACGCCGAAGCCCGCGGCCACCTCGTGTACCAGGCCGTGAAGGTCGTGGTCCTGGGGGATCGCGCAGCCGGCGTAGAAGGGCAGCGTGACGGCGCCGGCCGGGAGAGCTTCATCCGCCGGCGCCCTCTTCCCGCCGGGCAGCAGCTGCCTGGCCAGCTTCACGCCCATCTCGGCGGCGCCGATCTTGTCCTTGGGCAGGTAGCCCTTGGAGACCATGGCCGCGCCAAAGCGCATGTTGTCGATGCGCGGCCGCTTTCGCAGGTGGGTCGTCGCCACGTCCGCGGCGGTGCGCTCGGCACAGTGGATGGCGCCGCCGTGCTCGCGCTCGAGCCGGCGCAGACTCTGCAGGATCGCCGCGACGTCGATGTCCATGCGGCAGACAGATGTGCAGGTGCCGCACTCGGTGCAGCGCCAGAGGTCGTCACTCTTGAGCACCGCCTCGATCTCACCGGCGAGGATGAGCCGGATGATCCGTCGTGGCCCGCGGTAGAGCTCGCGCCCGCTGGGGCAGCTCGATGTGCAGGTACCGCACTGGTAGCAGATGCTGCACTCCTGCATGAGGCGGGCGAACTCGTCCAGCACCTCTTGGGGGTAGGCACGTGTGTCAGCGACCGCAGCCACAGGGCTCACCTCCTCCGCGGACGGCGGTCGAGGCGCCGATCAGCTCCATCTCGTGGGCGACGAGCTCATCTGAGAGCTCCTCACCCACGGCCCTTGCGTGGAAGAGCCGGATGCGCCGGCCGACGCTCATGCGGTCGACGGCGCAGAGGTGCCACAGCTCGAGCGGCAGGGGCGTGCCGCCCTCGGCCAGCACCTCCTCCGCGATCGTCATCTGCTCGAGGGCGCTCGTGTCGCCGCTCCGGTACTGGCAGCGGCCTTCCGCGCAGCCGGCGAGGAACACGCCGGCTGCGCCCAGGCGGGCCGCCTCCACGATGTGCAGGGCGCTCACCCGCCCCAGGCAGGGCAGCTCGATGAGGCGAACGCCCTCGGGGTACCGGTCGCGCCGCTGGCCGCTCAGGCCGATGGCGGCGCCGGCGCACTCCCTGCAGTAGAAGCCGACGACCGGCCGGTCGACGCCCTGGATCATGGTCGCGATGCGACCGAACAGCGCATCGTCGCTCAGGTTGTGGGCGATGGCCACTTCGGGACAATTGGCGGCGCAGATGCCGCAGGCGCGGCAACTCTCGGCGTCGATGACGGCGAGCTTCCCGTCATCCCTCACCTCTTTCGGACGCGGCGTGCCCTCCGGCCGGTCGACCAGAGCGATCGCGCCGAACGGGCACATCGTCGAGCAGGTGTCGCAGCCCACGCACTGGGCCGCGTCGACTCGTGAGGCGGCCGTGCCGCGGCGCCCGGCGGACGTCAGGAAGTTGTGGATCTCGCTCGCGACCGCCGAGGCCTCGGTGTTGACCTCGATGAGCGCCTTGGGGCCGGCCGCCGATCCACAGACGAAGATACCCTCACTGCTCGTCTCGGTGGCGCGGTTCTTGCGGTCGAGGATCTCGACGAAGCCGTCCTTGTCGCGGTCGACGGCGAGCGTCTGCGTCAGCTCTTCGGTGCCGTCGGCCGGGACCATGCCGGTGCTGAGCACCACGAGGTCCGGCCGGAGCACGCGTTTGCGCGCGGCGGTGACGTCCTCGACCTCGATCACCGGGCGGCCGGCGGCGTCGAACTGGACCTCGGGCGGCGTGCCGCGCAGAAACTCGATGCCGGCCCGGCGCGCCGCCAGGAACCAGTTCTCGTAGCCGATGCCGGCGGCACGCATCTCCAGATAGCAGATCGTGATGTGCATCGCCGGGAACAGCGTCTTGAGGCGGATGGCGTGCTTGAGCGCGATCATGCAGCAGAGCCGCGAGCAGTGCGGGAGGTGACGCTGGTCGCGCGAGCCGGCGCACTGGATCATGACGAGCTCCTCGACCGGCATGCGGCCAAGCGACGCCTGGGCAGCCCAGTCGTCGAGCATGTCGGTGAGCTCCACCTGAGTGACCACGCCGTCGTGACCGCAGCCGAGGTAGTCGTAGCACTCGCGGGGCGCCGGCTCGCAGCCGGTGGCCGTGAGGATCGCGCCGGCATTGATTGTCGTGCGCTTCGGCGACTGGTCGAAGTCGATGGCCTCGACCGGACACTCACCGGCGCACTTGCCGCAGAAGATGCAGGTCTCGAGGTCGACGGTGCGGATCACGCGCCCGTCGTAGAACTCGGTGAAGATCGCCTTCTTGCCGGGCTCCGACGACTCGACCTCGCACACGGTCTCGCAGGTGCCGCAGTTGATGCACGCGTCGGTGACGATGTTGGGCAGCGTGCGGACGCTCACCTGGAAGTCGCCGGGGTGCCCGGTCACCGCCTCCACGGTGGAGCGACGGTGGATGCTCAGGTCCGGGTGGTCGATGGCGACGTTGCGGTGGAAGCACTT